>DASZJM010000385.1:0-10430 GCA_035948165.1 Candidatus Methylomirabilota bacterium | reverse complement strand
CCCCGCCCCGCTGCCCCTCCGGGCTCGCCGCGCGCTAGGTGTCGCGCAGCACCGCCTCGAGCCTCGCGAGCATCTCGTCGATCTCGTCGCGGGTGACGTTGAGCGCCGGCATGAAGCGGAGGGTGTCGGGCCGGGGCGCGTTGATGAGCAGGCCGCGGTCCATCGCGGTGCGGGAGACCTTGCCCGCGTCGGTGCCCTTGAGCTCGAGCGCGATCAGCAGGCCGCGCCCCCGGACCTCGCCGTGGCCGAGCTGGGCGGACAGCCGGCGCAGGCGGTCCATCAGGTAGTCGCCGTTGGCGACCACGTCGGCCAGGAAGGCGGGCTGGTTCACCGTCTCGACCACCGCGTTGCCGATGGCGGTCATGAGCGGGGAGCCGTTGAAGGTGCCGCCCTGGTCGCCGGGCTCGAAGCAGCACACCGCCTCGGCGGCGACGAGGGCCGCGAGCGGCACGCCGCCGCCCAGGCCCTTGCCGAGGGTGAGGATGTCGGGCGCGATCCCGGCGTGCTCGTAGGCGAGGAAGCGCCCGGTGCGGCCGATGCCGGTCTGGATCTCGTCGAGGATCAGCAGCAGGCCCGTCTCGGCGGTGAGCGCGCGCAGCCCGCGCAGGAACTCGTCGCCGGCCGGGTAGACTCCCGCCTCGCCCTGGATCGGCTCGAGCATGACCGCCACGGTTTGCGGCGTGATCGCGCCCTTCACCGCATCGAGGTCGCCGAGCGGCACCTTGGTGAAGCCCGAGACCTTCGGCTCGAAGAGCGCCTCCCAGGCCGCCTTGCCGGAGGCGGCCATGGTCGCGAGGGTCCGGCCGTGGAAGCCGTGGTCCATCGTGATGATCTCGTGGGCCCCGTTCCGGTACCGGGTGCCCCACTTCCGTGCGAGCTTGATGGCGCCCTCGTTGGCCTCCGCGCCGCTGTTGCAGAAGAAGACCTGCGCGAGCCCGGAGGCGGCGGCGAGGCGTGTGGCGAGCTGCGCCATCTCCGCGTTGTAGTAGGCGGGGCTGCAGTTGACCAGGCGTCTGGCCTGGAAGGCGACCGTCTCCGCGATGGCGGCGGGGGAGTGGCCCAGGCAGTTGACCGCCCAGCCCTGGACGAAGTCGAGGTAGCGCTTGCCGTCCTCGTCCCGGAGCCAGGAGCCGTGACCTTCGACCATCACCACCGGCGGCCGGTCGGTGATCTTCATGAGTGCGGCGACGTCGGTGCTCATCTCGTGTGCTCTCCGATGGCGCTATTCGCGCCGTTGGGGGTTCCCGCTCCATAGGGCTGCGACTGCCGCCGCTCCATCAGGCGATCGGGATAGCGCGCCTCGCGGAAGCCCACCTGGCGGTAGAGATCGTGGGCGTCCCGCGTGAAGAGGGTCCAGAGCCGCAGGTTCTGCAGCTCGGGATGCGTCGTGACCGCGGTCATGATCTGCTTGCCGATCCCGCGCCCGCGGTGGCCGTCCAGCACGAATACGTCGGCCACGTAGGCGAAGGTGGCCCGGTCGCTGATCACCCGCGCGAAGCCCACCTGGCGAGGTCCGTCGAAGGCCCCGAAGCAGATCGAGTGGCGGACGGAGCGCTCCATCACCTCGCGCGGGATGCCCGCCGCCCAGTAGGAGCCGGCGAGGAAGCCGTGCACGGTGTCGAGATCGAGCCGGGCCAGATCCGTGCTGACCAGGATGTCGCCATCGCGATGCTCGTGGACCACCGGGGACATGAGGGTCCGTCCTTTCATGCGCGCCGGCCCACCCGGGCCGGGGCGAGGGGAGCGCGGAGGCGCCGCTCGAGGCGGAGCGCGGCCGACGGGCCGGGCGTGGCCACGAACACGGTGTCGTCCCCCGCGATGGTGCCGATGACGTCGGGCAGGTCCGCCTCGTCGAGGGCGCGGGCGAGGGGATGCGCGCCCGCGGGCGGGGTGCGAACCACCACCAGCGAGGCCGCCGCGCGGACCGAGAGGACGAACTCGCCCACCGCGCGGTCGAGGGTGGACTGCCGGGCCTCGGCCGGGACGAAGGTGGGCGCGGACGCGGCCACGTAGCCGGTCGGCGTCTTGGCGAGGCCCAGGGCCTTAAGGTCGCGCGAGAGGGTCGGCTGCGCTACCACGATGCCCCGGCGCCGCAGACGCCGCTGCAGGTCCTCCTGCGAGCGCACCCCGCCCTCGCCCACCACCGCGAGGATGGCGCGCCGCCGCCGGCCGCCCTTGCCCGCGCCGCCGCCGATCGTCCCTCCGGCTCCTGCTGAATATATATTCATCATGGAGAATATAAATACCTCAGGACACCCCGGCAGTCAAGGGGTAGCGTGGCTCGACGATGTCGACGCGCGCGTGGGCGTGGGGAGTGCCGGCGGCGGTGGTCGGCCTGGTCGTCCTCGCCGCGGTCTACGCGGTCAGCACCCCCCGCTACGCGCTTTACCGCCTGAGCGAGGCGGTGCAGCGCCACGACGTGGCCGAGGCGGAGCGGTACTTCGACGTGGAGCGCATCGCCGACCGCGCCGCCGACGTGCTGGTGGCGGACTACTTCGCCCGTCAGCCCGCCCCGGTCACCCAGGCGGAGGTCAACGGCCGTGAGCTGGTGGCGACCCTGGCCAAGCGGCGCCTGCGCCCGCAGGTGATCGATCGGGTCCGGACCGAGATCCGGCGCAGCGTCGAGCGCGTGGGCCCCCGCGGGGGGGCGGTGGCCCTGCCGGTGGGGGTGGTGTCGGTGCTGCGGGGGTTCGAGGTCTCCCGGGAGGGGTCGGATGCCTTGGTCTCGTACCGCGACCCGGCCCAGGGCCCCATCCGGTTCCGCATGGCGCGTCGCCCAGGCGAGCCGTGGAAAATCAGTGAGTTCGACCCGGACTGGGTGCGCCGCCGCGCCCGGGAGGAGTCCATCCGCCTGCGCTGAGCGCCGAATGGCTTGACTCCTCGCTCGGCCCCGTGTTACTTCACTGTCGGGCCGCTGTCGCTCCTCCCAACCCGGTCCCCGCGAGGCTACCATGGCGCAAGTCGTAGGATTCATTGGGCTCGGAATCATGGGCCGTCCCATGGCCAAGAACTTGCTAAAGGCCGGCTGTCCACTGGTTGTCCACAGCCGGAGCCAAGGCCCGGTGCAAGAACTGGTGGGGGCGGGGGCCAAGGCCGCCTCGACCCCGCGCGACGTGGCCGCGCAAAGTGACGTGGTGATCCTGATGCTGCCCAACTCTCCCGACGTCGAGCTGGTCGCCCTCGGCCACGACGGGCTCATCGAGGGGGCCAAGCGTGGGCAGCTCCTCGCCGACATGTCCACGATCTCCCCGCTCGTCTCGCAGAAAGTGGGCAAGGCGCTCGCGGCCAAGGGCGTGCGCATGCTCGATGCGCCGGTGTCGGGGGGCGAGAAGGGCGCCATCGACGCCGCGCTCTCGATCATGGTGGGCGGCGAGAAGGCCGATTTCGAGGCGGCCCTGCCGATCTTCCAGGCGATGGGCAAGACCATCACCCACCTGGGGCCGCTCGGCGCGGGCGGCTTCACCAAGCTCGCCAACCAGATCATCGTGGCGGTCAACCTGACCGCCCTCGGCGAGGCGCTCACCCTGGCCCGCAAGGCGGGGCTCGATCGCGCGCTCACCCTGAAAGCGCTGGGCGGCGGGCTCGCGGGCTCGAAGTGCCTCGAGCAGAAGACCCCGAACTACGTGGGCGGGACCTACAACCCCGGCTTCAAGATCGACCTGCACTTCAAGGATCTCGGGCTGATCATGGAGTCCTCGCGCGCCCTCGGGGTGCCGCTGCCGTGCACCGCGGTCGTCCAGGAGCTGTTCAACGCCATGCGCGTGAAGGGCAAGGGCGGGCTGGACCACTCCGGCGTGATCACGCTGCTCGAGGAGTTGGCGGGCGTGCCGGAGAAATCATGAGGGCGACCGTCGATCGTCCCGGCCTCGACTCGCAGGGCCGCTCGCCGCTCATCAAGATCCGCCGCGTCCGCAAGGGCGATCTCTCCAAGGTGCGCGACGTCATCGAGCAGGCCTTCGGCGACTTCTTCGAGCGGCAGGTGGGCACCCGGCCGCGACAGGTCTTCGGCGGCGCCCAGTACGTGCATCATCGCTGGCTCATGGAGCCGTGGGGCTGCTTCGTGGCCGAGGAGGGCGACGGCAAGATCGTGGGCGCCGCCATCGCGGTCATGTGGGGGACGGTCGGGGTCATCGGCCCCGTCGCGGTCCTGACCAACTACCAAAACCAGGACATCGGGCAGCAGCTCCTCACCGCGTGCCAGGAGTTCTTCGACGAGAACAAGGCCACGCTGCAGGGCCTCGCGACGTATCCCTACAGCCCCAAGCACCTCGTGATGTACCAGAAGTTCGGCTACAAGCCGAAGGGGCTCGTGGTCGTCACCAGCAAGGCGATCGACCGGCCCGACTCGCCCGCGGCGGCGGCGCGGCCCGCGCTCAAGCCGGGCCTGGCCGTGCGCCGCTACTCGACCCTCGAGGAGGCGCGCAAGAAGCAGGTGATGCAGAAGGTCCGCCGCATCACCAACGGCTTCTGGCGCGGGCTCGATCTGGCCAAGGAGATCGAGATCGTGGATGGGCTCACCCTCGGCGACACGCTCCTGCTCGAGAAGGGCCGCGAGGTCATCGGCTTCGCGGTCTGCCACCTGCCGCCCAACAGCGAAGCGCCGCACGGCAGCGCCTACGTGAAGCTCCTGGCCATCGATAGCCGCCAGCGCAAGCCCGAGCACCTGCAGGCCCTGCTCCAGGGCGTGGAGGAGATGGCCTCGGCGGGACAGCTGCAGCGGGTGGTGGTGCCCGCCTACACCTACTACTGGATCGCCTACCAGACGCTGCTCGAGCGCGGCTACCACGTCGACTTCACGATGGTGCGGATGAAGCGGGGCAAGCAGGAGGACTACGAAGACCCGAGCGACCTGGTGCTGGACGACTGGCGCTGACCGGCCCGTGACCCGCTCCTCCCGGCCGGCCTCCCTGGCGGCCTCGCTGCTCGCCGTCTGGGTCGTGCTGCTGTCGGTGTCACCGGCCTCCTCGCATGCGATCGTGCTCGAGTCCTCCCTGGTGGCCGACGCGGTGCTCGACCGCGCGCCGCAGCAGGTGACCCTCCGCTTCAACAGCAAGCTCGAGAAGCGCTTCACCCGCATCACGCTCACCGCGGGAGACCGGCCGCCGGTGCTGGTCGCGCTGCCCGACGACGGCGCCGCATCCCCGCCCGACCGCGTGGTCATCCCGCTCGCGCCCCTCGCGCCCGGGCTCTACGTGCTGCGCTACCGGGTGCTCGCGGTCGACGGGCACATCACCGAGGGCGCCCTGCGTTTCACGGTCGGCCCCACGCGGTAGGCATGGCGCAGCTGGCCGGGTTTCTCGACGTCCTGCTGCGCGGCTTCGGGACGGTGGGGCTGGCCGCCGCGGTCGGCGGTCTCGTCTACGTGCTCGCGGTCCTCCGGCCCGGCCGCGCGGTGGGGGGCCTCCTGGGCGCCGCGCGCGACCGCGCGGTCGGCCTGATCGCGGCGGGCGCCCTCGTGGTGGCCGCCACGACCGCGCTCCTGCTGCTGGTCGTCCATCCGTGGGCGCTCGCGGACGAGGGCGGGCGCTGGCCCCTCCGCGAGTTCCTCACCACGAGCTTCGGGCTCGCCGGGCTCGGGCGCGTGGCCCTGGCCCTGCTGCTGCTGGCTGTCGTACGGGGCGCGCGGGGTGGGGCGGCGGGGCTGGCGCGCTGGGCGGTTGCGGTGGGGCTCGGGATCTTGTTGATGGCGAACGCGGCCTGGCTCGCCCACGCGGCGAGCCGCCTGCACGAGCGCGCGCCGCTCATGGTGGTGACGGTGCTGCACCAGCTCGGCGCGGTCGCGTGGGTGGGCGGCCTGATCCACCTGGTCGGCTTCGCGCTCCTGTGGCGGCGGGCCGGCGGCCCGGCCGCGGAGCCGGCGGGCGTGCGCGTGCTGGCGCGCTTCTCGGCGGTGGCGATCGTCTCGCTCGTCCTCGTGCTCGGCCCCGGGATCGGGCTCACGTGGAGCTACGTGGGGAGCTGGGACGGGCTCATCGGCACCGGCTACGGGGTCATGGTGCTGACCAAGGTGGCGCTGCTGGTCTGCGCGATGTTGCTGGGCGGGCTCAACTTCCTCATCCTCCGACAGGGTGGGCGACAGGGTGGGCGACAGGGTGGGCGCCGGAGCGGGGGAGACTGCGGCGCGGTCGCGGTGGCCGCGCGGGTGCCCGCCTTCATCGAGGCCGAGGTGGGCCTCGGCATCACCCTGCTGCTCGCCGCCGCCTCGCTGACCTCGCTGCCGCCCTCGGTGGACGTGGTGGCGGATCGGGCGACGCCCGCGGAGGTGGCCGCGCGCTTCCGGCCCGCGATGCCCCGGATCACCTCGCCGCCGGTGGCCGAGCTGCTGGCCGCGGCGGCGCCGATCGACGACACCCTCGCCCGGCGACAGCCGGAGGAGTACGCCTGGTCCGAGTACAACCACCACGCGGCCGGCTTCTTCGTGTTCCTGATGGGCGTGCTCGCCCTCGCGGACCGGGCCGGCTGGGTGCGCTGGGCGCGCCACTGGCCGCTGCTCTTCCTGGGCCTCGCCGCGTTCCTCTTCGTGCGCAACGACCCGCGCGCCTGGCCCCTCGGTCCCGCCGGGTTCTGGGAGAGCATGGTGCTCCCCGACGTGCTCCAGCACCGGCTGGTCGTCGTGCTGGTGATCGCGCTCGCGGTGTTCGAGTGGATGGTGCGCGCCGGCCGCCTCACCCGGCCGGGCGGGCGCCTGGTCTTCCCGCTGCTGTGCGCGGCGGGCGGCGGCCTGCTCCTCACGCACTCGCACGCGATGTTCAACCTGAAGTCGGAGTTCCTCACCGAGGTCTCGCACGCCCCGATGGGGCTCTTCGGCGTGATCATGGCCTGGGGCCGCTGGCTCGAGGTGCGGCTGCCGCGCGCGGACGCGCGGATCCCCGGCTGGATCTGGGCGGGGGCCATGACGATCATCGGGCTCATCCTGCTCGTGTACCGGGAGACGTGAGCATGCAAGGCTTCGCGACGGAGGCGGGAACCGCCGGCTACCGGCGTCGGCTCGGGACCCGGGCCGCCAAGGGACACTTCAAGACCTGGCAGGGGCTGCGGCTCTCGTCGGTGGGCATCGGCACCTACCTCGGCGCCGAGGACGACGCCACCGATCGGGCCTACGAGGCCGCGGTGACGCGCGCGCTTGAGCTCGGGATCAACGTGGTGGACACCGCGGTCAACTACCGCCACCAGCGCAGCGAGCGCAGCGTGGGGGCGGCGCTGCGGACGCTGGTGGCCGACGGCACCATCGCCCGCGCGGACGTGCTGGTGGCCACCAAGGGCGGTTTCATCCCGTTCGACGGCGCGGTGCCCGCCAACCCGAACGCCTACTTCACCGACACCTACGTGCGGACCGGCGTGCTGAAGTCGGCGGACCTGGTGGGCGGCTGCCACTGCATCACGCCCCGCTACCTCGCGGATCAGCTCGACCGGAGCCGCGCGAACCTGGGCGTGGACACCATCGACGTCTACTACGTCCACAACCCCGAGATGCAGCTCGGCGCGGTGGACCGGCCCACGTTCACCGCGCGGATGCGGGCCGCCTTCGAGTTCCTGGAGAGCGCGGTCGGCGACGGGCGCATCCGCTGGTACGGCACCGCCACCTGGGAGGGCTACCGCCGGCCGGTGAGCGCGCCGGACTACCTGTCGCTGCCCGACCTGGTCGAGCTCGCGCGCGAGGTGGCGGGGACGCGGCACCACTTCGGGGTGATCCAGCTGCCGTACAGCCTCGCCATGACCGAGGCCCTCGCGCAGGCCAATCAGCCGATCGGGAAGGCGGCGGTCTCGGTGCTGCAGGCGGCCGAGCAGCTCGGGATCTACGTGATGACCTCGGCGCCGATCTTCCAGGGCAAGCTGGCCCGGAATCTCCCGCCCGCGCTCAGCCAGGTGCTGGAGGGCCTGCGGACCGACGCCCAGCGCGCGCTCCAGTTCGTGCGATCCACGCCCGGCGTGGGGACCGCGCTCTGCGGGATGACCCAGGTGGCCCACGTCGAGGAGAACGCGGCCCTGGTGGGGATGCCCCCGGCGCCGGTCGCGAAGCTCTTCACGCGCGGCTGAGCGCCCGCCGGAGGCGAAAGACCTTGAAAATTCTGGGCTCGTCGGCTAGCGTGATCGGGGTGATCGAGCTCGGATCATGGTGACGAACATCCACCACGTCGGAATCGCGGTACGCAGCCTCAAGCAGGCGTACCGGTTCTGGCGCGACGCCCTGGGCCTACCGCTCGCGCGCGAGGCGGAGATCGCCGAGCAGGGCGTCAGAGCCGCGCTCCTCAGCGCGGGCGAGACCGAGATCGAGCTGCTGGAGCCGCTCGCGCCCGACAGCCCGATCGGCCGCTTCCTCGCCCGGCGGGGCGAGGGCCTCCATCACGTCTGCTTCAAGACCGAGGACGTGGCGGGGGATCTGGCCGCCCTCCGCAGCAAGAGCGTGGCCCTGCTCGACGCGGCGCCGCGCCGCGGCCTCGCCGGACGCGTGGCGTTCCTGCATCCGAGCGCCTGCCACGGCGTGCTGGTCGAGTTGGCCACCCCGGAGGCGAGCGAGGCCGGCGCCGAGTCGCCGGTGCGCTTCAAGCGGCTCGTGATCGGCTCGCCGAAGCCGCACGACACCGCCAAGACGTACCAGGACCTCTTCGGGCTCCCCGAGGTCGAGGTCAACGGCGGGCCGCGCACCATGCTCGGCTGGGCCGGCGGCGGCACCCTCCTGATGGTGCCGGCCACCGAGGTCGGCGGGATGGAGGGCATGGTGGCGCTCTCCATGGTGGCGCCCGACCTGCCGCCGCTGATCGAGCGGCTCGAGCGGGCCGACACCGCGCTGCTGCTCGGCGCGGGCGAGCTCACCGTCGAGCCCACGTCCTCCCACGGAGTCCACCTGCACATCTCGCGGTATCACTTCCCCTGACGGGATCGGCCCAGCAGCAAACGCTAGGCCATCGAGCACTTCCGCCTCTTCGTAGAACATCGCCGCAGTCGTGACGGAGATACTCGAGGCGCCTGCTACCGGGTCAAAAGCGCGCACCGTCAGGAGGGTAGTACCGAGCGTAGTGCCTGAAATAGGGGAGGACTCCATGAGCAAAGCCGTTGTGCGCTCAAGGGCCACCACCGCCAGGCGCTGTCGTGCAGGCGCTCCGGCGAGACACCGGCAAAGCATGCGTGTCAATGGCCTCCAGCCTCGACGCGCTGCCGCCCGCGAGTGTGCCCTACGACATGCGTGTCCGCTGGCTTCGCGCGTTACGACAGACGACGCGTGCGGTGCACCTGGTTGAGGAGCGGCTCGTCGCGGGTCCCGAGGCTGAGGGACCTTGGGAGCCGGGAGCAGGCTACATGACTCTCCCGCCGTCGCTCCGGCAACGGGCGGATCAGGTCATCGAGTAGTGAGTGAGAATCTTCGGGGCTTCCTGGTCGGGCTGCTCGTGGCTGGAATCCGGCTGACCCCGCGCCTGGGACTCAGCTCCCGCTGACCTAGCGCGGTAGAAGAGCGCACCGGGTGGCAATAAGCGTAACCCAGCGCTCCCCCTCTGCCCGCCGACACTGGTAGACTCGCGGCAAGCATGAGGATCAGGAGGACGGAATGATGGCTGATGCGGGGGGCACTCCGCTCGGGCAATGGTCAGGGAGCGACGCGACGAACGCCCTCCGAGAGTCCATAGAGCGGTTCAATGCCAAGACCGCCAGGCAAACCACGTGGCTTTTGAGACTGACGTGGGCAATTGCCGCACTAACGCTTGTGATGGCCATTGGTGTCGGAGTGCAGATATACACCGCCATGGCAGTGCGCGCGGAGTCCGCGTGGGTGTTATGGCTTGAGCACAGCCACCCGGAGACCGGGTGGAACGTCGTCGAAGCCGTGCCGGACCGAGCTACCTGTAGAAAGCGCAGAGCCTCAGCCGAACGGGGGCCTCGTCCCAAGGAGTTCTACCCCGAGACCACGTTTCGGTACATGTGCCTCCCCGACACCATTGACCCGCGCGGGCCGAAGGGGAAGTGAGGGATGACCGTGCGCGAGCAGGAGACATTGCTCCGTGCGCTCGATCTCTGGCGGTCCGCCGTGGGACAGATGAACTGGGAGGAGCGGGCCAACGCGGCGCTGGACTTGCTTATCGTGCGGGATGACGAGCTTGAGGACCTTCGGCGGCGCATCCAGCGGGGCGAGGTCATGACATGAGCCACCGCACGATGGCCACGGTATTCAGCGGCTACTCGGCCACTCGACCCCCAAGGTGACCATGAAGTATGTCCACCTGTCGCCTGGCTACTTGAAGGCCGCCGCGCAAGTCCCCGTCGTCAAGAAATGCATATCCCACTTCCCCTGAGCCTTCCCGCCGGAGCATCGGCGTGAAGCCTCGCCCTCGACCGTTCCGCGGCATCGGCTCCGCCCGCAAGACGCGCCGCACCCTCGAGCGCGGCGGCACCGGGCCCGCCGCCGAGCTCAACCAGACCCTCGGCAACTGGCCCCG
>DASZJM010000384.1:0-12390 GCA_035948165.1 Candidatus Methylomirabilota bacterium | reverse complement strand
AGTGGGCGAGGACCTTGGTGGTGTTGAGGAGCGCGCCGAAGACCCCCCGCTCGCGGTCGAACAGCTCACGGAGGGTGGGGTCTCCGGCGTCGTCTTCGATCTCGCGGACGCGCGGCACAGGGTCAGGCGCCGACGGTCTTGTGGATACTTCCCATGTGCTCGTCGATGTGGTTGATCAGGGCGCCGTCGATGGCCTGCAGACAGGTCATGGGCGGCGCCCCGGTGAACACGGTGCCGCTATTGTTGAGCTGGGAGTCGTCCAGCCCCCGCACCACCGCGGCGGCGGCCTTCACGCCCCTCTCGTGCAGGGCGAGGGTCTCGGCCTTGGTGCAGCCCGCGAACTCCTTGGCGTGCTTGGCGTTCAGCTCGTGCAGCATCGGCAGGGTGAAGCCGGGGATGGACTGGCCGCCGGCGAGGGTCTTCACGATGTTGGAGATCGGCTCGTGCGCCCCGGCGACGTGGTGCGCGGTGACGCCCACCGGCCACTTCTCGGCGGCGGTGACCTTCTTCCAGTCGGCGTCGGAGAGCTTCTGGATGGTGGCGGTCAGCTCGGCGGCCTTGGCCTCGTACTTCTTCGCCAGGGATTCGGCTCGTGCGCCCATGTGAGACCTCCCGGTTGGGGTGTGCGGCCTGGATTCGACCACCCGAAGTATACCCGAGGGCGCAATCCCGCATATAATCGGAGGCGAAACCGCACCTCGTACACATCGGGAGGGGGTGAGCACGTGGCCAAGGGACGGAGCATGAAGAAAGAGAAGAAGAAGCCGAAGAAGGAGAAGAAGTAGTTTCCGCGTGACCCGATCGCTGCTCCTGAGCTGTGAGGCAGTCGGCAAGGCCTACGGCACCCGGTCCCTCTTCGAGGGGCTGTCCTTCGGGCTCTTCGAGGGGGACCAGGTGGGCCTTGTGGGTCCGAACGGTGCCGGCAAGTCCACCCTCCTCAAGATCCTCGCGGGCCTCGAGTCCCCCGATCGCGGGCGATGCGCGCGGCGCGGCGGCGTTCGCGTCGGGTACGTGGCGCAGGATCCCGCCTTCCCGGCGGGTGGCACCGTGGAGGACGTGCTCGCCGCCGCGCTCCAGGCCATCGACGAGGCCGACCGGCCCAGCCGTATCGCGATGGCCCTCGGCCGGGCCGGCTTCGCGGACGGCCGCGCCGCGGTGGCCACCCTCTCCGGCGGATGGCAGAAGCGCCTGGCCATCGCCTGCGAGCTGGCCGCCGAGCCCGACGTGCTCCTGATGGACGAGCCCACCAATCACCTGGATATCGAGGGTATCCTCTGGCTCGAGGCGCTCCTCGCGGAGCGCGCGCGGGCGTGCCTGGTGGTGAGCCACGACCGCTACTTCCTCGAGCACGTCGCGACCCGCATGCTCGAGATCGACCGGAAGTATCCCGCCGGCCTGTTCGAGACCGACGGACGCTACAGCGAGTTCCTCGTGCGGCGCGACGAGTTCCTCCGGGGCCAGGCCGCCTACGAGGAATCACTCGCCAACACGGTGCGGCGAGAGATCGAGTGGCTGCGGCGCGGGGCCAAGGCGCGCTCCACCAAGGCGAAGGGACGCATCAAGGAGGCGGACCGGCTGATCGACGAGCTGCGCGACGCGCGAGGGCGCGGCGCCACCCGGACCGCGGGCATCGACTTCGTCGCGTCCGGCCGGCGCACCCGCGAGCTGCTGGTCGGCCGCGGGCTGACCAAGGCCCTGGGCGGGCGCCCGCTGATCCGCGGGCTCGATCTCATCATCACGCCCGGACTGCGGGTGGGGGTCATGGGTCCGAACGGCAGCGGCAAGACCACCCTGCTCGACCTGCTCGCGGGCGCCCTCGAGCCCGACGCGGGCACGATCGATCGCGCGGACGGCCTCCGCGTCGTGCGCTTCGAGCAGCGGCGGGCCTCGCTCGATCCCGAGCTGCCGCTGCGCCGCGCGCTCGCGCCCGAGGGCGACGCGGTGGTGTTCCAGGGACGCAGCGTGCACGTGGCCGCGTGGGCCAAGCGCTTCCTGTTCCCGCCCGAGCACCTCGAGGTGCCGGTGGGCCGGCTCTCGGGCGGCGAGCAGGCGCGCATCCACATCGCCCGCCTCATGCGGGAGCCCGCCGACCTGCTGATCCTCGACGAGCCGACCAACGACCTCGACATCCCGACGCTCGACGTGCTCGAGGAGAGCCTCGCCGCGTTCCCGGGCGGGCTCGTGCTGGTGACCCACGACCGGTTCATGCTGGATCGCATCGCCACCGTCGTGGTGGCGCTCGACGGGCAGGGAGGGACCGAGACGTTCGCGGACTATGCCCAGTGGGAGGGCGCGCGGCGGGAGCGGACAACGTCGAGCAAGTCCACCGCGCCCTCGCCCCTCACCCTGCCCTCTCCCCGGAGGGGAGAGGGAGAGAAGGGGAGGCGGCGCGGATACCTGGAGCAGCGGGAGTGGGACGGGATGGAGGCGGCGATCCTCGAGGCGGAGACCGCGCTCGAGGCGTGCCGGCGGGCCGCGGAGGATGAGGCGATCGCCTCGGATCCCGCCGCGCTCCAGGCCCGCTACGCGGACCTCGAGACGGCGCGCGCCGAGGTCGATCGCCTGTACGCGCGGTGGGCGGAGCTCGAGTCCAAAGGAGAGACGCGATGAGCGACACGCAGGCGGTGGCCACCGTGAAGATCGACAACCCGGAGGTGCGCGTGACCGAGTGGCGCTTCCGGCCCGGGGCGCACACCGGGCATCACCGGCACGAGTACGCGTACGTGGTGGTGCCGCTGGTTTCCGGCGCGCTCGCCGCGATCGGCGCGGCGGGGGAGACCACCAGCGCGCTGCGCGTGGGCGAGCCCTACTATCGCGACGCGGGCGTCGAGCACGACGTGCGCAACCCGAACGCCTTCGAGTTCGCGTTCATCGAGATCGAGCTGAAGCGGGCGCCCGGCGCCTGAGATCAGCGACGGGGTAATCCCGGGCGTGCTATCGTAGGGCTGCCTTCCTTTGGGCTCCCTGGGGTGGCGCGGTCGGCGCCGGGGCCCACCGGCATCTGGCGCAATTGCCTCCATCTCGAAGGAGCACAGCGGCCCGCCATGCAGAGAGACGATGCGGTCTACACCGTGGGCGATTTCATCCGTCGCGTCGTCGAGAACCTCTTCCGGTCCGACTTCCGGGGCCGGCTGCTCTGCTCGCGCTGCCTCGTCAAGCTCACCAAGGACAACCTCGACAAGAGCTACGCGAAGCGCGACGTCATCCAGGTGATCGAGGAGCTCTACGTCGCCCCGGGCGCCAACATGCAGGTGGAGACCGCGCCGTGTGGGATGTGCTCGAGGAAGAAGGCGCCCTGCCTCGGCATGGCGGCCTGAGGCGCCCCCGCTAGCCGCGTCCCCCGATCATCCGCTCCCTGATCTCGGTGGCGAAGAGCGCGACCGTCAGGCGACAGGGCGGCTGGTTCGCGTCGAGGTACTGGCAGTCCTTTTCGCTGCAGCGGACGAAGAGCGGGCCCCGGCCGCTCGGGGCGGGGCGCCGCCGCAGGCTGATCTCCACCGCCCCGGAGACGATCTGGCAGTGGAACGACTGCGTCGGGGTCCGGCTCACGCGGTCTCCTTGTGCGACGACGTGAGCTTCCCGCGAGAGCATGGGAGGATGGCAGGAGCGCGATGGCCTGCCAGGGTCTTCCGCGAAGACGTCCCAAGTATACTCGACCGGGCCCGCCCGCCGGGGCGCGATCTCAGCGAGTCGGCGCGACGAGCGAGCGCAGCACCGCGATGATCGAGGAGTTGTCCCGCTCGCCCCAGCCGCCCGCGACCCCCGCGGTCAGGAGCTGGCGGTGCAGCGCGGTGGCCAGCAGCGGCGCGCCCGCCGCGTGGCCCACCTCCAGCATCAGCTCGACGTCCTTGAGGTGCTGGGCGAGCTTGCCCTCGGGCTCGAAGCGGTCGGTGAGCATCCGCTCGCCCTTGACGTCCATCGCGGTCGAGTAGGCCGCGCTGTCCTTCAGCACCGCGAGCAGGTCGGGCCCGTCGAGGCCCTGCCGGAGCCCGAAGAGCAGCCCCTCCGCGAGCGCGAGCCGGTTGAGCCCGAGCACCAGGTTGACCACCAGCTTGGCCCGGGCTCCCGCGCCGCTCGGCCCCACGTGGTGCGCGCGCCGGGCGATCGCGTCGAAGAGGGGCCGGCAGCGCGCGAAGACCTCGCGGTCCCCGCCCACCACCACCGGCGCCTCGCGCCGTCGCGCCTGCCCGCTCGATCCCGCGACCGGCGCGTCCAGCATCGCGATCCCCCGGCGCGCCAGCTCCGCGGCGAGCGCGGCCGAGGCGTCCGGATGGATCGTGCTGCAGTCGACCACGGTCACGCCCGGCGCCGGGGTGGCGAGCGCGCCGTCCGGGCCCAGCAGCACGCCGCGAACGATGTCGGCGGTCATGAGGCAGGTGAGCACGATCCCGGCGCCGCGCGCCGCGTCGGCGGGGGACACGGCCGCGACGCCGCCGCGCGCGACGTGCTCGCGCATGCGCTCGGAGGCAAGGTCGTAGCCGCGCACCGTGAAGCCGGCCCGGATCAGGTTCTCGGCCAGCGCCGATCCCAGCAGGCCCATGCCGATGCAGGCCACCGTCTCGCCCATGTCGGGGTCTCCTCGGGCGGCATGATACGGCATCGCGCCGGGGGCCACATTGACACGATATGGAGGGCGGCGTAGGGTGCTCTCGATTGTTCCGGACCCCGCTGGACGATTGAGGAGACTTTCCATGGCCCACACGCTCGAATCCTTCGCCGCCGCCGCCCACGATCTGCTCACCGCCGAGCCCGGCCCGCGCGGGCGCGAGAAGGTGCGGAGCCTGCTCGAGACGGTGCTACGCGACGACACCTTCGTGGCCCGGCACCTGACCGACGACGTGCCGGAGCGGAAGATCCTCTACACCGACCCCGAGCTCGGCTTCTGCATCCTCGCCCACAACTACCAGGGCGCGCGGGAGAGCAAGCCGCACGACCACGGGCCGTCGTGGGCCATCTACGGGCAGGCCCGCGGCGAGACCCTGATGAACGACTGGGCCCTGGTGGAGCCGGCCTCGGAGGCCCGAGCCGGCAAGGTCCGCCACGTGCGGGCCTACCCGCTCAAGCCGGGCATGGCCCACGTCTACAACGAGGGTGACCTCCACTCGCCGCGGCGCGATGGCCCCACGCAGCTCATCCGGATCGAGGGCACCAACATGGACAAGGTCAAGCGCCTGTCCTACGAGAGGGTCTGATGAAAGACAACCTCCGCTTCGTCGACTCGGACATGCACATCATGGAGCCGCCCGACCTGTTCGAGCGGTATCTCGACCCGCGGTTCCGCGACCGGGTGGTCCTTCCCATCGGCGCGGACGGGCGCCCGAAGCGCGGCACCATCGTCGTCGACGGGCTGCCCACCACGATGGACGCGGAGATGCAGCAGTACCGCAAGCGCAGCCGCGCGGGGGGCGCCGGCACCCACAGCACCCAGCCGCTCTCCGGCTCGCGGCTGCAGTCCACCAACCGGCTCGACTTCGCGATCGAGCGCAACTACGATCCCGAGGCGCAGGTGATGGCGATGGCCATCGAGGGGGTCGACATCGCGGTGCTCTACCCGACCACCGGGCTCAGCCTGATCGCGCGCGACCACCTGGACCCGCAGCTCTCGCTGGCCCTGTGCCGCGCCTACAACGACTGGATCGCGGAGTTCTGCCGCCACAGCCCGGAGCGCCTCAGGTTCGTGGTGATGCTGCCGGTGCACGACGTGCACCTCGCCTGCCGCGAGCTGGTGCGCGGGGTGCGCGAGCTGGGCGCGGTCGGGTCGTTCATCCGCCCCAACCTGGTGAACGGGCACTACTGGCACTCCAACTACTGGGACCCGCTCTACACGTTGCACGAGGAGCTCGACGTGACGTGGGGCTTCCACGAGGGCACCGGGGCGTGGAACTCGCACATGAACGTGCTCTACGGCGAGAACCGCTTCTATCGCCACGTGGCCAGCCACTGGATCGAGATGCAGCAGGCCCTGATCGCCATGATCGTGGGCGGGGTGTTCGAGTTCCACCCGAAGCTGCGCGTCGGCTTCCTGGAGGCGCAGAACTCGTGGGTGCCCGGGCTGCTCTCGCGCATCGAGTGGGACTACCCGCAATACCGCGAGTCGCACGCGCCCTATCTTTCCCTGACCCCGCGCGAGTATTTCCGCCGCAACTGCTGGGCCGCGGTGGAGGGGAGCGAGCCGGAGATCGAGGCGACCGCGGGGCTGATCGGGGGCGACCGGATGTGCGTCTCCACCGACTACCCGCACTTCGACTCCAACTTTCCCAACGTGTCGGACAACGTGCTCAAGCACTGCTCGCGCGAGACCGCGGCGCAGATCCTGATGGGCGGCGCGCACCTCTACGGCTTCACCGACGCCGATTTCGCCCGGGCCGACGCGGCGGCGGCGGCCTGGGCCGCGCGGGCGGCCGGAGGCGCGGGCCAGCGAGGTGTCCCGGTCGGCGCGTGAGCCGACCGCCCGACATCGGACCCCGCGCGCGGTGAGAGCGAGGACACGATGAGCGAGATCCAGCACCGCGTCGTCGAGACCAACGGGATCCGTCTGCACGTGGCCGAGCAGGGCGAGGGCCCGCTCGTCCTCCTCTGTCACGGCTTCCCGGAATCCTGGTACTCCTGGCGCCACCAGCTGCGGGCCCTGGCCGACGCGGGCTTCCGCGCGGTGGCTCCCGACATGCGCGGCTACGGCCAGAGCGAAGCGCCCGCCGAGATCGAGCGCTACACGCTCTTGCACCTGGTGGGCGACATGGTGGGGCTGCTCGACGCGCTCGGCGCGCCGACCGCGGTGATCGCCGGCCACGACTGGGGCGCGCCGGTGGCCTGGCACGCGGCGCTGCTGCGCCCCGACCGGTTCCCCGCGGTGATCGGGCTGAGCGTGCCGTTCCGCCCGCGCGGCTCGACCCGTCCCACCACCGCGATGCCCCAGACCGCGGACGCGGTGTTCTACCAGCTCTACTTCCAGGAGCCGGGGGTGGCCGAGGCGGAGCTGGGCCGCGACGTGCGGGCCAGCATACGCCGCATCCTCTACTCGGGCTCGGGCGACGGGCGGCGCGCCCGGGTGAGCCTCGGCAATCCGGACGCGGTGGGCATGGTGCCCCGGAGCGGCGGCTTCCTGAGCCACACCGGGGACGTGTCCGTGCTGCCGCCGTGGCTCGCCGAGGCCGACGTCGACTTCTACGCGGGCGAGTTCACCCGCGCCGGCTTTCGCGGCGGCCTCAACTGGTACCGCAACATCGACCGGAGCTGGGAGCTGCTCGCTCCCTTCGCGGGCGCGCGCGTGACCGTTCCCGCCCTCTACGTGGCCGGCGACCTCGACCCGGTGGTGGCCTTCCGGGGGATGGACCAGCTCCTGCCCAACCTCTCGAAGTTCGTGCCCGCGCTGCGCCGGACGATCATGCTGCCCGGCTGCGGGCACTGGACCCAGCAGGAGCGGCCGGCGGAGGTCAACGCGGCGATGATCGAGTTCCTGCGAAGCCTGTGACCACCCCGTCCTGACGAGCCGGGGCCGTTTCGCGGCCCCGCGAACCCGATCCCGCCAACGGGAAAGGGTAGACGATGAGCTCTCCTCCGGATGGAGAGGTGATCGGCCGCTCGCTGGGCGAGCCCGAGGCCTTCGGGCTCATCTACGACCGCCACGCTCCGACCCTGCTGCGCTTCCTGGGCCGCCGGGTGGGGGCCAGGGTCGCGGAGGGGCTGGTCGGCGAGTTGTTCAGGATCGCGTTCGAGCGGCGCGAGACATTCGATGCCTCGCGCACGAATGCGCTGCCGTGGCTCTACGGGATCGGCTCGAACGTGTTGCTCAAGCACCGACGCGCCGAGGCCCGGCGGCTGCGGGCGAGCGCCCGGATGCTGGCGGCCGGCCCGGCGGTGGACCGACGCGCGAGCGCCGCGGCGCTCGACGCGCGCGTGCTGTTCCCACGCGTGGCCGACGCCATCGAGACACTGCCGGACCCGGAGCGCGAGGCCCTGCTGCTCTTCGCGTGGGAGGAGCTCCCGTACGAGGCGGTGGCCGAGGCTCTCGAGCTGCCGATCGGCACGGTACGCTCCAGACTCAACCGCGCCCGGGCACGCCTGCGCGAACTGATCGAGCCGAAGGGGAAAGGGAGGAATAGAAGAAGATGAAGCCGGTCGACCTGGCGAAGAAGCTGCGGCGCGACGCCGCATTCGAGCCGGCGGTACTCGACCGGGGAAAGGCGGCACTCATGGCGGCGATCCAGCAAGAGGCTCTACCCACACGTCGACCGATCATCATTCCCCAGCTTCCCTATGCGGACATCCGCGCCGCGCTCTCGTTCCTGGAGCGCGCCTTCGGGTTCCGCGAGATCCCGAGCTCGCGGATGCAGGCCGCCGACGGCGTGATCCACCACGCGCTCGTCGAGTTCGGCGACGGCGTGATCGGGATCGGGACGCAAGGCGCCCACGGTGCGGTCAGCCCGCAGAGCGGCGGCATCGAGAGCCAGTACATCAGCGTGGCCGTAGCCGACGTCCAGGCGCACTACCAGCGCGCGCTCGCCGCGGGCGCGCGGATCGCCAAGGAGCCGCGCCCAGGCGGACACGCCTACGAGGCGCTCGACTCCGAGGGCCACCGCTGGCGCTTCGTCCACGAGCGGTTGCGCGAGGTACCGACGAGATGACCCGGCCGGTCACCTCGGACGATCGGCGGAGCCGGTGACCGCCGCGCGCTCCGCGACCATCGCGGGCGCGACCTCCTCCGCGAACAGGCGCATGGAGCGCATCGCGAGGTCCGTGGCGAGCCCGGGGAGGGCCATCACGAGCAGCACGCGCTCGTAGCGGGTGGCCTCGCAGTACTGCTGGAGGCCGCGGGTGACCTCCTCCGGCGTGCCCACCAGGGCCCAGCCGTCGTCCAGGTACTCGTGGAACCGGCGAAGCCGCAGCAGCGAGCGGTCGAACGAGCTCGGCACCGAGCCCCCGGTGGCGTCGGAACGCAGGACCGCCATGCGCCGCTGGTAGCCCATGAACGGCGCCTCGATCGCGCGCAGGGCCTCGTGGTGATCGGGGGCCACGTGCACGACCCGCATTCCCCAGGAGCGGGCTTCGAGTGCCTCGATCTCGGCGAGCGAGCGCCCCGCCGCGAGCGAGGTCTCGCGATAGAGGTGGTGCCGGCGCTGCAGCTCGGGCACCGGCACGAAGAACGACGAGAGGGTGGGCAGCCCCAGGCGGGCGGCCGAGAGCACGCTCTCCTCGCTGTTGGAGGCGATGAAGAGCGGCGGGTGCGGCCGCTGCACCGGCTGCGGGCGCACGTGGAGCCGCTCCGCGGTGTGGAAGCGGCCGGAGAAATCGAAGGGCGCGCCGCTCCAGGAGCGCTGCATGATGGCCACGCCCTCCTCGACCCGCGCCCGGCTGTCGTCGCGGTCGGACTGGAAGGTCTGGTAGTCCTGCAGCGTGCCGCCGCGGCCGATCCCCACGTCGAGCCGCCCGCCGCTCACCACGTCGAGGACCGCGAGCGACTCGGCGAGATCGACCGGGTGGTGCAGGGGCAGGAGGCTCACCCCCATGCCGAGGCGCAGGCGGCTGGTGCGCGCGGCCACGAAGGCGGCGAGCACCGGCGGGGTCGGGCAGAGGCCGTAGTCGTTGAAGTGGTGCTCGGCGATCCACACCGAGTGGTAACCCAGCGCCTCGGCGGCGAGCATCTGCTCGAGGCCCGAGGCGAAGACCGCCTGCTCGCTCCACTGCTCGTCGCGCTGCATGAGGAAGAACAGTCCGAAGTCCATGGACCCTCCTGGGTCAGTTCGCGTGGGGCCGAAACAGCGCGCGTCGCACCGCGGGCTCGATCGCCCGCTCGGGGAGACCGGGGCCGAAGCGCGCCTCGAAGTCGGCGCGGCGCAGCTCCCGGTACCGGATGGACTCCGGGCGCCGGAGCCCCTCGTACACGTAGACGACCTCGGTCTGCTCGGCGGGGACCGCCACCGCACGGGCCAGGTCGCGCCAGGTGGCGGCGTCGCCCCAGCGCCGGTCGAGGGCCAGGAGCCACGCGCGATCGCCCTGGCCGGGCGGGCGCTCCGCGGTGAGGACGGCGTCGACCAGCTCGCGCAGGGCCGGCTCGCTCGCCAGCGCGGCGTCGATGTGCTCCCGCGCTCCGAGGCGCCGGGCGCGGGCGAGGCCGGCGGCGAGCCCGCCGAACAGCGCGTTCGGCGGCGCGGTCGAGCCGTCCCAGCCCGCGAGCGCGGCGCGCAGCTCGCGGAACGGCTCGAGCCGCCCCCAGCGCTCGGCGTCGCTCCAACCCACCGTCTCGTCCCACGCGGTCACGAACGCGAGCGCGTCGCCGCCCGCGTCGGCGACTACGCGGTCGCTCAATCGCTCGTCGAACTGCTCGGGATCGCAGGGATGGTTGTGGGCGTTGCACCAGGCCTCGGTGTACACCCCGCGCAGACGATCCACGTGGGCGCGCCGGATCTCGCGCGGCGGCCGCGGCGGGTAGAGCGCGATCTCCTTCGGCCGGCGGGCGTCGAGGAGGGCGAGGGCCACCGGGTGGAACGACGCGAAGTGGACCTGGTTCCGCTGGTAGACGAGCCGGCCGTCCGCGAGCGTGGCCACCGGCCACCCGGCGAGGACGGCGCGGATGGAGAGATCCGGACCCAGCACCACCGTGCACTCGGCGGAGGGGTTGATGTGCGAGCGCAGGAGGAAGCCGCCGGGGAATCGGTCGATCGCGAGGCCGGACCGGCACCATTGGGGCTCGAGCGCGTTGGCCCCGCCGCCGTCCGCGGCCACGCGCCAGTCCAGTGGCGCGACCGTCCACCGCCGGCGGGCGCGCTCGAACCGCACGGCCTGGAGCCGCGCGGCCCCGGCGGGCGCCTCGGCGTAGACTACGAGCAGGTCGCGCTCGTCGTCGAGGATCTGGTACGTGTCGAGGGGCCGGTCGAGGACCAGGCGTGGGGGCGGTGGCTCCACCCCTCGCGCGGCCAGCACCCCGCCGAGGGTCTCCGCGTGAGCCGGGCCGGCGACCAGCGCGAGCCCGGCGAGCATCGCGAGCACGTTCCCCATGGCCGGCTACTATACGCTCCGGGCCGCCGCTTGACTTTGCCGGCGGCGCTGCGGCATAGTCCCCGCACTCCCGCCGGTGTAATGACGCATCGGTCCGAGTTCGCTCGAGGTCCTTTCCTTCACGCCGACGTGAGAAGGAGAGCCGCGATGCACGACGACCTCCTCGCCCCGCTTTCTTCACGGCTCGACCGCCGTCAATTCCTCGCGCGTGCCGGATGGACCGGTCTCGCCGGCGGTGCCCTCGTGGCCGGCCCCGGACGGAGCAGGGCGCACGCCCAGGCACGGCCCGTGTACCCGGACTGGATCCCGGCCAGCACGAGCCCGCCCAAGCGGGGCGGTGTCCTCACCCGGGCCTCCTCGTGGGACCCGCCGGTGATCGACCCGCGATTGACCCAGTCGGTGGGTCTCTACCAGTTCGCGGGGCTGGTGGGCAGCCGCCTCGTCCGCTACGGGTTCCCCGACGAGGTGAGCGCTCCCAACGATCTCACCCTCAAGGGCGATCTCGCCGAGTCGTGGCAGGCGAGCCCGGATCACCGGGTGTGGACGTTCAAGCTGCGCCAGGGCGTGAAGTGGCACAACGTGCCGCCGCTCAACGGGCGCGAGCTCGTGGCCGCCGACGTCAAGTACTGCTTCGAGGCCTACGCGAAGGAAGGCGTGCAGTCCTTCACCTTCCAGGAGCTCGAGGCCATCGAGACGCCGGACAAGTACACGGTCCGGATCCACCTCAAGACGCCCAACGTGCTCTTCCCGCAGAACGTGGCCGAGCCGATCACCGTCCTCTTCTCCCGCGAGGTCCTGGAGGAGGACGGCGATCTCAAGAAGCGCATGATCGGCACCGGGCCGTACATCCTCAAGGAGCACACCCGCAAGGTGCGGCTGGTGCTGCAGCGCAACCCGGACTACTTCGACAAAGGCCGGCCGTACGTGGACGAGTACGTGATCCTCTCGACCCCCGACGCGGCGACTCGCATGGCCGCCTTCCGCACCGGGCAGAGCGACATCATCTGGCTCGCGAGCCCGTCCGAGGTGGAAACGATCAAGAGGACGAACGCCAACGCGGTGGTGCACTCCTACCACAACACCCTGACCCCGTTCGGGGTGGCGCTCGCGCAGGACAAGCCGCCCTTCAACGACGTGCGGGTGCGCCGAGCGCTGTCGATGGCGATCGACCGGCAGAAGCAGGTGGACACCGTCTTCGAGGGCCACGGGATCCTCGGCTGGGGCGTCCCCTACATCTACTACCAGGACAAGCCGCTCACCGCGGCCAGCTTCGGGCCCTGGTGGCAGTACCGCCCCGCGGAGGCCAAGAAGCTCCTGGCCGAGGCCGGGCACCCGAACGGCTTCGAGACCACCCTCTTCTACTACGAGTACTTCCCCCAGATGTCCTCGCAGGTG
>DASZJM010000383.1:0-13304 GCA_035948165.1 Candidatus Methylomirabilota bacterium | reverse complement strand
CTGGCCATCCGGCGCAGCGTGGCGGTGGGCGCGCTCTTCACGCTGATCATCGCGGTGCTGATGGTCGCCGGCTTCCTGCTGGGGCCGGGGATGTTCGCCGAGGGCGCCGCGCTCATGGACCGCATGCCCGGGCTGGCGCGCCAGATCGACGCCGGCCTCGACGCGGTGGTGCGGGAGCTGGGCGAGTCGGCGCCCGCGATCCGGCGCCTTCTCCCCGAGGGTGGGCACTGGGTCCAGCGGTTCGTGCTCGACCGGGGCCCCGGCGAGCCCGGCGATCTCTTCGAGCACGCGGGCCACCTCTTCCTGCTCGCGATCCTGATCCCGTTCTTCGCCTTCTTCCTCCTGCGAGACATGCACCGCCTGATCGCGGTGGCCATGGACCGGCTGCCCCCGCAGCACGTCGAGACGTCGGTGGCGGTGTGGCGCGAGCTCAACGGGGTCATCGGCCGCTACATCCGCGGGGTGGTGCTGGACGGCCTCGTGGTCGGCGCGCTGGCCGCGCTGGGCCTGTGGGCCGCGCGCGTGCCGTACCCGCTCCTGCTCGGGGTGTTCGCCGGTCTCGCCAACGTGGTGCCGTTCGTGGGGCCGCTGCTCTCGGCGGGCGCCGCCGGGCTCGTGGTTGTGCTGACGCCGGGGCAGGGGCTCGCCGGCGTCGGACGCGTGGTGGCGCTGTTCCTGGTCATCAAGGTGCTCGACGACACGATCATCCAGCCCTTCACCATCGGGCGGAGCGTGCACCTCCATCCCGCGCTCCTGCTGGGCTCGGTGGTGGTCGGCAGCCACGCGCTCGGCGTCCTGGGCATGATCATCGCGGTGCCGGTGGCCACCGTGCTGCAGGAGACGGTGCGGCTCCTCCTCGAGCACCGGCGCGTGCTGGCCCGCCGCGTGCGGCGCCGCGGCCCGGAGCGCCTGGTCGCCTGATCCATGTCTCGCCTGGTCGCCAGCAAGCGCGCGCGGTTGCCGGCGAGCGCGTTCGCCTACGTCGACTCCCGGGGCCGGCGGCGGCTGCCCATCCACGACGAGGCGCACGTCCGCAACGCGCTGGCCCGGTTCAGCCAGGTCGGCTTCGAGGACGACGCGGCCCGCGAGCGCACCCGCACGCGGCTGCTGAACGCGGCCAAGAAATACGGCATCATGCCGGTGGGCTTCATCACCGGCCAGCTCGAGTCGGAGCGGAGCAATGCGACGGCCGGGCGCCTCGTGATCGAGCTGGGCCGCCAGCGGGCCCCCGGCGAGCTCGAGCAGCGCCTGCGCAGCGTGCTCCGCGATCCGACCCTCGCGGTCCTGCACTGGTCGGACAGCTCGGGCGCGTACCTCGACGGCACCGGCAAGCCGGTGCCGCTGCCCGCCGAGGGCGCCGGCCGCGGCGTCACGCTGCTGGAGCGCCAGGGGCGGCCGATGACCGCGCTCGTGCACGCCCCCGCGGTCCTCGAAGATCCCCGGCTCGCCGAGACGGTGCGGGCCGCGGTGCGCTTCGTGGTCGAGAAGGAGCTGCTGCACGGGCAGATCCAGGCCACGTCGACCGACGCCGCCGCGCTGCCCACCGGATTCGTCACGCTGCTGATGACCGACATCGAGTCGTCCACCGGCCTGCTGCGGCGGCTGGGCGATCGGTACGGCGACCTGCTGAACGACCTGCGGGGCATCCTCCGCGCCGCGGTGCTGCGCGCGAGCGGGCGGGAGATCGACGCCCGCGCCGACGAGTACTTCGCGGTCTTCGAGCGCGCGCCGGCCGCCATCGAGGCGGCGGTCGCGGCCCAGCGGGCGCTCGGCAAGCACGCCTGGCCCGACGAGGTGCAGGTCCGGGTCCGGATGGGGATCCACAGCGGACGTCCGACCCTCACCGACGTCGGATACATCGGGCTGGCCGTCCACACCACCGCGCGGGTCTGCGCGGCGACTCACGGCGGCCAGATCGTGGTGTCGAGCCGGACCCGAGGAGCGGTCGGGTCCCCCGCGCCGACCGGCATCCGCTTCCGCACGCTCGGGCGTTACCGCCTGCCGAACCTGCCCGCGCTCGAGACGCTCTTCCAGGTCCAGGCGAAGGGGCTCCGCGGTGCCTTCCCGAAGCCGCGCATCCGTCGCGGCCCCGCCCGGCGCTCCGCGACCTCTTCCTGAGCTACGCCCCCCACTTGGGCTTCGGGAACGGGGCCTGGGTCTTGGCGAACTCCTTCGGCGCCACCGTGACCCACGTCTTGTCACGCACCACGAACACGAGGCCCCCGGCCCGCTCGTTCTCGCCGCTGGCCATGAACTTGGCCCCCCGGAGCTGCATGTACATCTTCTCGCCGGTCTTGAGCTGGGTGGCCGCGAGGGCGTCGCGCAGCTTCTTGCGGTCGGCGCTCCCCGCCCGCTCGAGCGCGTCCCACAGCACCGCGATCGCGGTGAAGCCGCCCGCGCTGGTGGAGTCGAGCGGCTCCTTGAAGCGGTCGAGGTACTTCTTGGCCAGCTCCTTGAGGCCGGGGATGTCGGCGTCGGGCGACCAGCTCGTGGTGGCGAGGACGTTGTCCGCGTCCTTGCCGAGCGCGTTCACGTACTCGGTGGAGACGTGGCCGCCGAGGATGCCCCCGTAGGCCATCGGGTTGTAGTTCAGCTCCTTCATGGTGCGGGTGATGAGGATCGCGTCGCTCGGCTTGTTGTGGCCGATGACCACGTCCACGTTGCCGCCCTTGTACTTGGAGATGTAGCTCGCGAAGTTCTGGGTCTTCGACGCGTCGTAGGTGTCGCCCGCCACCACCTCGTAGCCGAGCTCCTTGCCCACCTTCGTCGCGCCCTCCACCGAGGACTGCCCCACGATGGAGTTCTCGCTCAGGATCGCGAGGGTGCGGGCCGGCTTGCCCGCCTTCTGCCCCAGCTCCTTGACGTACTCGAGGAGGTCGGCCGCGTAGGCCGAGACCAGCGGCGAGGTGCGGAAGGTGTACTTGAAGCCGCGCGAGGTGATCAGCGGATCCACGTCAGTGGCGCACACGAAGGGCACGCCCTCGCGCTCCGCGATCTGGGTGGCCACGATGGTGGCCGCGCTCTGGTTGGTGCCGGTGATGGCGACCGCGCCGCGCCCCACGACCTTCTCGGTCTGGGAGCCGGCGACCTCCGGCTTCGATTCGGTGTCGGCGACGATGTACTTGAGCTTGGCGCCGCCCATCGACTTGATGCCGCCCTGCTCGTTGATGAGGTCGCAGCCGAGCTGGAAGGCGCTCCAGGTGCGCTGGCCCCACGCCGCGTTGGTGCCGGTGAGGGCCACCACCGCGGCGAGCAGGACCTCCTTGCTCTGGGCCGCCGCGAAGCGCGGGGCGACGGTGGTGGCCGCCGCGAGGGCGGACGACTTGAGGAATGTGCGTCGGGTGGTCGGGATCATGGTGGTCTCCTCCTCTACGAGAGTCCGAGGAATGCGGTGCGGGTGTGCGGGTTGGCGAGAAGCTCCTCGCCTGCGCCCGCGAGGACGATGCGCCCCGTCTCGAGCACGTAGCCGCGGTGCGAGAGCCGGAGCGATTGCACGAGGTTCTGCTCGACGAGCAGCACGGTGGTGCCCTCCGCGTTGATGCGGCGAACCGCGTCGAAGATGGCCTTCACCATGAGCGGGGCGAGGCCCAGCGACGGCTCGTCGAGGATGAGCAGGCGCGGACGCGACATGAGGGCGCGACCGATCGCGAGCATCTGCTGCTCGCCGCCGGACAGCGTGCCGGCCAGCTGGGCGCGCCGCTCCGCCAGGCGGGGGAAGAGCCCGGTGACCCACGCCAGGCTCCGCTCCATCTCGGCCTTGGCCCGGGGCAGGTAGGCGCCCATCTCGAGGTTCTCGCCCACCGTCATGTTGGTGAAGAGCTGGCGTCCCTCCGGCACGTGCGCGATGCCTCGCTCCACGATGCGGGAAGGCGGCAGGCCGGTGAGGCGCTCGCCCTCGAAGGTGGCCTCGCCCCCCAGGACGGGCAGGAGCCCGGAGACCGCCCGCAGGGTGGTGGTCTTGCCCGCCCCGTTGGCGCCGACCAGCGAGACGATCTCGCGCTCGCCCACCCGCAGGGTCACGTCGTGCAGCACCCGCACGTCGCCGTAGGCCACCGAGAGGCCGCGCACCTCAAGCAAGGGAGTAGGCCTCGCCGAGGTAGGCGTCGATGACGCGGGGGTCGTTCACCAGCTCGTCGGGCCGGCCCTGGGCGATGACCTCGCCGTGGTTCAGCACCACGATCCGGCCGGACAGACGGAGGACCGCCTCGAGCACGTGCTCGATGATCAGGACGCTGACCCCGCCCGCCGCGATGCCCCGCACCAGCGCGATCATGTCCTGGATCTCGTTGGGACGCAGCCCGGCCGCCACCTCGTCGAGGAGGAGCAGGGACGGCTGGGTGGCCAGCGCGCGGGCCATCTCCAGGCGCTTGCGCTCCATCACGGTGAGGGCGCGGCCCGGCTCGTCGCGCTTGGCCGCGAGGCCCATCAGCTCCAGCACCTCGAGGGCCTTGCGGGTGGCCCCCGCCATGTCGGGGATGCGGTTCAGCGCGCCGATGCGCACGGTCTGGAGCACGGTCAGCGCCGCGAAGGGCTTGCTGACCTGGAAGTTGCGCGCGGCGCCGAGCTTGCAGACGCGGTGCGGGGCGGCCCCGGTGACGTCCTCGCCGTGGAAGACCACGCGACCCCGGTCGGGCGCGTAGACGCCGGTGATCACGTTGAAGAGCGTGGTCTTGCCCGCGCCGTTGGGCCCGATGATGCCCACGATCTCCCCCGCTCCCACCGTGAAGCTCACGCTCGAGAGGGCCTGCAGCCCCCCGAAGGCCTTCGACACGGACTGGACGTCGAGCAGGGCCGCCATCGCCGCGGTCACGCGCGCTTCTGCCCCAGCGTGACGAGGCCGCCGGGCAGGTAGATGAGGACCACGATCAGGAGCACCGCGTAGACCATCTTGCTGCCGATGACCACCTGGCGCGTGCCCTCGAGAAAGGGCAGGTTGCGGAGCGCCTCGCCGAGGCCGCTGAAGAGGATGGACCCGATGACCGGGCCGAAGGCGGTGCCGGCGCCCCCGACCATGGTGCCCAGCATCATGGTGAGCTGCGGCTCGAAGACCAGCACCGTGTCGGGCGAGATGTAGAGGTAGAACTGGGCGTAGAAGCTTCCCGCGAACGCGGTGAGCGCGGCGGAGAGCCCGATGGCCACCGTCTTGTAGCGGTAGGTGTCGACCCCGGAGGCCTCCGCGGCCTGCTCGTCCTCGCGCACCGCGAGGAAGAACTGCCCGAGCCGCGACCGCTCGAGCGCGAGGCTCACCAGGATCATCACCACCAGCATCACGAGCGCCACGTAGTAGTAGGGCTCGCGGCGGAGGAAGAAGAAGTCGCGGGGGGCGTGCTGCATGGTGAGCAGGATGCCCACCGGCCCCTTGATGAAGGCCCAGTTGTCGGCGATCCCCTTGGCCACCTCGGCCGCGCCCAGGGTCACGAGCGCGAAGAAGATGCCGTGGACCTTGTAGCGGTAGACCCCGAGGGCGAGGAGGGTGCCGACGACACCGGCGAGGAGGGCGCCCACGAACATGCCGGCCCACGGGGTGAGCCCGAGGCGCACGTAGAGCACCGTCGAGGCGTAGGCCCCGATACCGTAGAAGAGGCTGTGCCCGAGGGAGAACTGGCCCGCGTAGCCGGCCGCGACGTTCCAGGCGAGGGCCATGAACGCGGCGTGGAGGGCGACGATCGTGGCGGTCAGCAGATGCGGTCCCGCCGCGACCGGCAGGACCAGCGCGATGGCGAGCCCCGCCACCGCCAGGGTCACGCGAACGGACGCGCGGCTCAGCGGGTCACACCCGCGCCTGGCCGAGGATGCCCCACGGACGGTAGAGCAGGACCGCGATCAGGATGGCGAACACGATGGCGTTGCCGAGCGAGGCGGAGATGTAGAGGCTCGAGACCGCCTCCACGAGGCCGATGAGGAGGCCGCCGATGAGCGCGCCCGCCACGCTGCCGAGCCCGCCCAGCACCGCGATCACGAACGCCTTCAGGATGAACTCGCCGCCCACGAACGGGCTCACGAGCGAGAACGGCATCACCACCGCGCCGGCGAGGGCGGCCGCCGCGGTGCCGAGCGAGAAGGCGATCCGGTAGACCCGGCCGACGTCGATCCCGACCAGGGCCGCGCCCTCGGGGTTGTTGGCGGCGGCGCGGATGGCCTTGCCGAGCGACGTGCGGTGGAGGACGAGGGCGAGCGCGACCACCGCGGCGAGGCTGACCGCGGCGGCGCCCAGGCGGGCGATGGGGACCGAGACCGCGCCCACCACGAGCGACGAGGTGGTGTAGCTGGTGGTGATGCCGCGCAGGTCGCCCCCGAAGAAGAGGTTGGCGAGGTTCTCCAGGAAGATGAGCAGGCCGAGGGTCACCATCATGTGGGCGGAGTGCGGCGCGTCCACGATGCGCCGGATGACCAGCGCGTACACGAGGGCCCCGAAGCCGAAGAAGAGCGGGAGCACCACCACGAGGCCCAGGTAGGGATCCACGTGCGCGGTCTTGAAGAGCAGGTAGGTCACGAACATCGCGGCCATCACGAAGTTGCCGTGGGCGAAGTTGACGATGTTGGTCACGCCGAACACGAGCGTGAACCCGATGGCGATCAGCGCGTAGACGCTACCCATGAAGAGGCCGGAGAGCCCGGCCTGGAGAATCACGTCGAGGCCGATCATCGGCCGGCGGCGACCGCGTCGATGGCCCCCATGGGGGCTGACTATTGCAGGGGGGTCCGCGAGTGTCAAGGCGACCCTTTTGTCCTATGATGCGAGCGTGCGTACTCCGCTCTGCGATCTCCTCGGGATCGAGTACCCGATCGTCCAGGCCCCGATGGCGGGCACCACCACGCCGGACCTGGTGGCCGCGGTGAGCGCGGCCGGGGGCCTCGGGTCCTTCGGCCACGCCTACACCGACGCGGACGCGATGCGCGCGGACGCGGCGTCGGTGCGGGCCCGCACCGACCGGCCCTTCAACCTGAACCTCTTCGTCGCGCCGGTGCCCGACGAGCCGTCGCGGGAGCGGCAGCGCGCCGCCATCGCCGCGCTCGAGCCGCTCTTCGCGCAGCACGCGCTCCCGGTGCCGGAGCGCGTGCCGCCCCCGTACGCGCCCGGCCTCGCGACCCAGCTCGAGGCGGTGTGCGATCTCCGCCCCGCGGTGTGCACGATCCACCTGGGCGAGCTCTCGCCCGCGGTGCTCGCCCGCATCCGCGGCCTCGGCATCCGGATCGGCAGCGCCGCGACCTCGGTCCGCGAGGCGCGCCACCTCGAGGGCCTCGGCGCGGACTTCATCATCGCGCAGGGGGGCGAGGCGGGCGGCCATCGCGGCACCTTCATGGGCTCGTGGGAGCAGGCGATGACCGGAACGCTCGCCCTCGTCCGCCAGGTGGTCCGCGCGGTGCGGGTGCCGGTGGTGGCCGCGGGCGGCATCATGGACGGGGCGGGCATCGCCGCGGTGCTGGCCCTCGGGGCTCAGGCCGCCCAGCTCGGCACCGCGTTCGTGGTGTGCCCGGAGAGCGGCGCGCCCGCCGCGCACAAGAAGGCCATCGTCGACATGGACGGCGACGAGACGACGATGACGCAGGCCTTCTCGGGTAAGCCGGCGCGGGGCGTGCGCAACCGCTTCACCGAGGGTGCGGTGCGGGAGGCCTGGGAGCTCCTGCCGTTCCCGGCGCAGGCCAAGCTCACCGCGCCCCTGCGCCAGGCGAGCGCGCGCGCCGGCTCCTCCGAGCTCTACTCGGCGTGGTCCGGGCAGGCGGGCTCGCTCGCTCGCCCGCTTCCCGCCGCCGAGCTGATCCGGGTCCTGGTCGAGGAGACCCGCGAGGCCATCGCCCGGCTCGGCGGGATCGCCGGGCGCTAGGCCGGCCGTGCGCGACCAGCGATCCGGCCGCGGCGACCCGGACGCGGTCAGTCGCGGCGGGGCAGGGTCTGGCCCTTGACCGGGTTGGCCACCGCCTCCTCGAGGCTCTTGGCCGGGCGCCATTCGCTGGCCGCGCGGACCGTCCCCTCGGTGCCGACCTGGTCGATGTTCCAGTAGATCTCGAGGTTGTTGCCGTCGGGGTCCTGGAACTCGATGGCGATCTGGCAGCCCGCGCGGCGGCGGCCCTCGAAGTGGATCGGCACGCCGTGCTCGCGCAGCCAGGCGCGGGCGCGGAAGACCTCGTCGAGCGAGCCCACCTCGAAGGCGAAGTGGTTGAGGCTGCTCTGCGGAGCGCCCGGCGCGCCTCCGACCAGCGCCACGCCGTGGTGGTCGGTGCTCAATCGGAGGAACAGCATCCCGCCCGGCACCATCGCGTCCGGATAGCGGTCGCTCACCTCGAGGCCGAGGATGCCGGTGTAGAAGCGCTCCGCGCGCGCGAGATCGGTGACGTTGAGCACCACGTGGCCGATCTTGCGGAGCTGGAACTGCATCGCGCGGCCGCGCCCTAGTTGCCCTTCGCGCTGATGGGCGGCTCGCGGAAGTAGGTCGGCAAGATCTTGCGGAGGTTGTCGATCTTCGGCAGGTCGTTGATCACGATGTAGGGGTGATTCGGGTTGTGCTGCAGGAAGTCCTGGTGATACTCCTCGGCCGGGTAGAACGCCTTCAGCGGATCGAGGCGGGTGACGATCGGGCGCTCGAACACCTTGGCCTGGTCGAGCTGGACGATGTAGGCCTGCGCGATCTTTCGCTGTGTGCTGCTCGCGTAGAAGATGTTCGAGCGGTACTGGGGACCGGAGTCCGGTCCCTGCTGGTCGAGCTGGGTGGGATCGTGCACCACCGAGAAGTAGATGCGCAGGATCTCGCCGTAGGAGATCTCCTTCGGGTCGAAGCGGATCTGGACCGACTCCGCGTGGCCGGTGCGGCCGCGGCTGACCACCTCGTACTCCGCGGTGGCCTTGCTGCCGCCCGAGTACCCGGACAGCACCTGCTTCACCCCGCGCACGTGCTCGTACACGCCCTGCACGCCCCAGAAGCAGCCGCCCGCGAGCACCGCGGTCTGCAGCGGCCCGGCCGCCCGGGCGTCGTCGAGCGCCGGGGCCGGGATGACCACCGCCGGCTCGGCCGCGGTCGCGGGGACAGACGCGCCGACGAGAGCGGCCAGGAGCAGGCTCGCGATCACGATCCACATGGTGGCTCGCATCCTACCACCGCCGCGCGCACGCGAGAAGGCGCCTTGCCCCGCGTGCGATCATGAATGCTCCATGCTCTACCAGGCGGGACTGTTCCAGGAGGCCCCCGCGTGCGACCCGGCTCTGCCGGGCCTGCAGCGCACCGATCTGGGCGCGGGCGCCTGGATCGATCACCTGCCGCGGTGGATCCGGGGGTACGAGGCGGTGCTGGACGCCCTGTGGACGACCACGTCCTGGCAGGCTCAGCGTCGGCTCATGTACGACCGCGTCGTCGATGTGCCGAGGCTCGTGGCCACGTGGCCGGACGACGGGCCCGGCCATCCCCTCCTGCCGGAGATGCGGGCCGCCCTCGTCGCCCGCTACGGCCGCCCGCTGCCGCGGGTCTCGCTCGCGGCCTACCGCGGCGGACAGGACAGCGTCGCGTTCCACGGCGATCGCCTGGGGCCGGCGCGCGGGGACGCGATCGTGGCCATCGTCGCGCTCGGCGCCCGGCGGCGCTTCCTCCTTCGTCCGGTCGGCGGCGGCCGCTCGCGGGCGCTCGATCTGGGCGAGGGCGATCTCCTCGTGATGGGCGGGACCTGCCAGCGCACGTGGGAGCACGCGCTGCCCAAGGTGGCCCACGCGGGCCTGCGGATCAGCGTGCAGCTCCGCTCCGCCCCGGTGGTGGCGCCCCGCTACTGAGGCGCGCGGCTACCAGAGCTCGCGGGAGGCCCGGCGCGCGCCCTCGGCCAGGCTGGCGAGCTTGGCCCACGCGATGTCGGGGTCGACCGCGGCCTGGCCCACCCAGGTGCCGAAGCCGCAGTCGGTGCCGGCGATGACGTTCTCGCGGCCGACCAGGCCCGCGTAGCGGGTGATCCGCTCGGCCACCAGATCGGGATGCTCGATGAAGTTGGTGGTCGAGTCGAGCACCCCGGGAATGATGATCTTGCCCGGCGGCACCTTCATCCGCTCGAAGACCTTCCACTCGTGCGCGTGCCGCGGGTTGGCCGCCTCGAAGGAGACCGCCTGCGGGCGGGCCGCGAACACGAGGTCGAGGAGGTCGGCGAGGGGCACGTCGTAGTGGTGCGGGCCCTCGTAGTTGCCCCAGCAGAGGTGTATCCGCAGCTGCTCGGGCGGGATGCCGGCCACCGCGTGGTCGAGCGCGGCCAGATGCAGCCGTGCCATCTTCCGGAACTCGTCGAGCCCGAGCGCGGCGAACTGGATGTGCCGCCCCATGGCCAGGTCGGGGCAGTCGAGCTGCAGGACGAAGCCGGCCCGCGCCACCGTCTCGTACTCGTGCCGCATCGCGTCCGCGATGGCGAAGAGGTAGGCCTCGTGGCTGCCGTAGTGGTCGTCTCTGAAGAAGAGCGAGATGACGCCGGGCGAGGCCGCGCTGACGAACACGTCGTGCGCCCCGACCGCGGTGACGGCGGTCCGGAGGTTGTCCACGTCGGCCTGGGCCGCGCCCGGATCGCGCACCCCGATCGGCCCGGTGCAGGCCGGCGTCCGCCGCCGCGAGCGGCCCGGATCGCCGAAGACGCGCTTGGCCATCTCCGGGAAATCGACCAGGTCCTGGTACTGCAGCGCCTGGCTGGTGCCGCCGAACCCGGTGAGGCGGTCCTTGACGTAGGTCGCGTAGCTCGGCTTGCTGACCTCGCCGTCGTTGACCACCGCGATGCCGGCGTCGACCTGCTTGCGGACGACCTCGGCCACCGCCGAGCGGATGCGCGCCCCCAGCGCGGTGCCGTCCACCGGGACCCCCTCTTCCCGGGCGAACATGGTGCGGATCAGGTCGGCGGGCCGGGGCAGGCTGCCGGTGTGGGTGGTCAGGATGCGGTCGACGCTCCGTTTCATCGGCTCGGTCCTCCGGGCGGCATCTTACTCCAGGCCGAGGAGCCGGGGGATTTCCGGGTAAGATGGCGGCGTGACCGAACTCGGCGTGCTCGAGGCGATCCACAGCGCTCGCGCGATCCGGCGCTTCAAGCCCGATCCGGTGCCGGAGACGGTCCTCACCGAGATCCTCGACGCCGCGATCCGGGCGCCGTCGGCCGGGAACGCCCAGAACTGGGTCTTCCTCGTCGTCCGGGACGCGGAGCGACGGCGCCAGCTCGGGGCCATCTACCGCAAGGCCTCCGACATCGCGAGCGCGATGTACGCGGCGCGCGGCCGGCCCCCGCACCTGACCGAGGAGCAGTTCCGCCGGCTGATGTCGTCGGGCTCGTTCCTGTGGGACCACCTGGCCGAGGCTCCGGTGATCCTGGTGCCCTGCCAGACCGCGCCGAAGATCCCGCCCCCGGAGGCGCTGCCGGCCGACGTGCGCGCGCGCCATCTCGACGAGCAGCGCTACGTCGAGCGGATCCGCGGCGCCAGCATCTACCCCGCGGTGCAGAACGTCATCCTCGCGTGCCGGGCCTTCGGGCTCGGCACCACGATCACCACCAACCACATCCGCTGCGAGGACGAGGTGAAGGCCGTGCTCGGGGTGCCGGAGGACGTGCAGACCTTCGCCCTGATGCCGATCGGCTATCCGCTCGACGCGTTCGGCCCGGTCGTCCGCCGGCCGGTCGCCGAGGTCGCCTATGCCGACCACTGGGCGCGCCGCTGGCCCGGATAGCCTCGCCCGAGAAAACTTTCTCATTCGACCCTCACCTGGCTCTCATCCGCCCCGACTAGCATCTAACGGAGCGAGGACGGCCAATGAGCCCCGCCACCGTCACCGACACGATCGAGGACCTCGCTCGGCGAGGCTTCACGGACCACTTCATCGTGCGTGGCCGGAAGCTCGTGGCGATCGACGCGGGCCGCCCCTTCCTCCCACGTGACGTCGTGATCCGGGAGTACCATCGGTTCGAGGGTGTCTCCGACCCGGATGACATGGCGGTCGTCTACGCCCTCGAGAGCCGGGAGGGCACGAAGGGCGTCCTGACCGACGCCTACGGCGCGTACTCCGACCCGGCGGTCGGGGCCATGCTCGATATCCTGCGCATCGATCCGGGCCCGCGCGAGCCGAGCCGCATCGTGGCGCGCCACGAGGGCTGGCACGCGCCGCGAGCGTCGAAGCCGCGGCCGCGCTAGCGGCGCGCCGCTTCCGCCGTCGAAGCCGCCGCCGCGGTGGCCGTGCGGTCACGCTCCAACGAGATCGTCACCGGGACCTCGACGATGGGATCCTGCGTGATCCCGTAGAGCCGGTCCCCCTTCCGCACGAGGCTCACCGACGGGCCCTTGGAGCTCCGCAGCACGACCCGGTTCCCGGTGACCAGCACGATCCCGGACCAGGTGGACGCCTTCGCCAGGTTGTTGGCGCCGGGGGACGGGGTCACCTTCGCGGTGAACGTCCCGTCCGGGTAGATCTGGAGCGTGCCCGTGGCGTCGTCCGGCCAGTAGGTGCCGCCGGGCCACGCATAGAGCCCGTGCCACGTCCCGGTGAGATCGCTCGTCTCCGAGGCGGCGGCCGTGATCGGACCCGCGGTCTTCGCGGTCGTGCTCGGGCCGGCGCAGCCGGCAAGCGCGACGCCGGTGAAGACGAGTGCGTACGTGATCGCCTTCATGGTGGCCTCCTGCGTGATGTCGACGCATAGGGGATGCCACCCCGAGATCGCCGCCTCGCCGGACGGTTAGGCCGCCGCCCGTGGAGTCCCGGCGTTTCGACCCGGGAAGTCCTGCCCGGGAAGAAACGACCCCGCGCATGCGCCGGGGGGTGCGTTCGTCTCACGGGGTGAAGGGGCGTGAAGGAGGTCGCGCGCATGTTCTATCGATTGATCGCTCTCTGGGATCGCCATCGGATCCTGGTGTCCGGCGTCTTCATCGTGAGCGCACTCGGCGTCGCGGCGTGTCTGCTCGAGCATCTGACCGGTCCGTGAGGCGGCGGTCCTCGCGTGGCACCGAAGTTGCGTCGGATCGAGGCGGAGGCTTACCCATGATCCGTCAGCTACCGTCGGGTGAGTATCGGCTGTACTCGCGCAAGAAGAATCCCCGCACCGGGCGCCGCCGCAACCTGGGCACGTTCAAGACGCGCGCGGCCGCCCTGCGCCACGAGCGGGCGGTGCAGTACTTCAAGCGCGCCGGCTAGGCGGGCTCCAGGACGACCGCACCGCCCACCACGACCAGATCCGCGCGGATGCCGGGGATGGCGTCCTCCGGGATCGTCATGAGGTCTTCGTCGAGGACCGCGACGTCGGCGAGCTTGCCGACCTCGAGCGTCCCCTTCAGACCTTCCTCGAAGGTGAGGTAGGCGCCCTCGCGCGCGGCG
>DASZJM010000382.1:0-8226 GCA_035948165.1 Candidatus Methylomirabilota bacterium | reverse complement strand
GCCGGCTTCCTCCGGGAGCTGGTGGGCATGATCAAGAGCGCCGAGCCCACCGCCCTGGTCGGCTACGCGAACTTCCCCTCGACCGAGTATCTCGAGACCGACTTCACCGACTTCCTCGCCTTCAACGTCTACCTGCACTCCGAGCCCGAGTTCCGCCGCTACGTCTCGCGCCTGCACAGCCTGGCCGGCGACCGACCGCTGGTCCTGACCGAGTTCGGCATCGACTCGTTCCGCGAGGGGGAGATCGTGCAGGCCTCGACGCTCTCGTGGCAGGTGCGCACCGCGCTCGAGATGGGCGTGGCGGGCACGGTGGTCTTCTCGTTCACCGACGAGTGGCACACCGGCGGCTGCGACATCGCCAACTGGGCCTTCGGGCTGGTCGACCGCGAGCGGCGGCGCAAACCCGCGTTCCAGGCGGTGCAGCGATGGTACGCGGCGGCGGGGCTGCCCGCGCTCCCCGAGTATCCCAAGGTCTCGGTGGTGATCTGCGCCTACAACGCCGAGCCCACCATGCAGGCGTGCCTGGCCTCGCTCCAGAACCTCAAGTACCCGGCCTTCGAGGTGATCGTGGTCGACGACGGGTCGACCGACCGAACCGGCCAGATCGCGGACAGCTTCGAGGGGATCCACGTCATCCACCAGGAGAACAAGGGGCTGAGCGCCGCCCGCAACGTGGGCATCGCGGCCTCGCTCGGCGAGATCGTCGCGTTCACCGACTCCGACTGCGTGGTGGATCCCGACTGGCTGCACTACCTGGTCGCCACGTTCCTCCAGACCGGGCTGCCCGCGGTGGGCGGGCCCAACCTGCCGCCTCCGGAGGACTCGGTGGTGGCCGCGTGCGTGGCCGCCTCCCCGGGCGGGCCGCTCCACGTGCTGCTGGACGACGTGGAGGCCGAGCACATCCCGGGCTGCAACATGGCCTTCCGCCGCGAGGTGCTCGACGAGATCGGCGGCTTCGATCCCATCTACCGCTCCGCGGGTGACGACGTCGACGTCTGCTGGCGGCTCCAGGACCGGGGCCACCGCATCGGCTTCAGCCCCGCGGCCATGGTCTGGCACTTCCGCCGCAACACCATGAAGGCCTACATCGGCCAGCAGAAGGGCTACGGCAAGGCGGAGGCCCTGCTCTACTTCCGCCACCCGCAGCGCTTCAACGCGCTCGGCTACTCGCGCTGGCGTGGCCGCATCTACGGCGGCATCTCGGCCCTCTTCTCGCTGCGCCGCCCGGTGATCTACGGCGGCGTGTTCGGGCGCGGGCTCTTCCAGACGCTCTACCAGCCGCCGTCCACCGTGCTCTCCTACCTGCCATTCACGCTCGAGTGGAACCTGGTCGGCGCGCTGCTGCTGGCCTACGGGGCGTGGCGCGGCGGCTGGTACTGGCTCGGGGCGACCCCGGTGGCGCTCTCGTGGGCGTGCTGCGTGTGGGCCGCGATGCGGGCGCGGGTGGACACCCTCGCGGGCGGCCTGCAGGGTCGGCTGCTCATCTCGGTCCTCACCTACTTCGGCCCGCTCCTGCGCTCGCTCGAGCGCTACAAATGGTGGGTCCGCGGCCTCACCGCGGCGGAGCCCGCGCCGGCGGAGCGCCCGGTCCAGGCGCTGCCCTGGTCGTGGCGGGAGCGCGCCTTCTCGGCCTCGTTCTGGACCGAGAGCGCGCTCGAGAAGGAGACGCTGCTGCACGGCATGATGGACGTCCTCACCGCCCGCAAGTACTTCGTGCTGGTCGACCAGGGCTGGAGCGAGTGGGACCTGGAGGTGCACCACGGGGTCTGGTCGCGCGGCCGGATCAAGGTGTGCGCCGAGAACCACGGCGGGGAGCGGCGCGTCCTGCGCGTGAAGTGCGCGTTCCGCACCTCGCGGCTCGCCCGCGGGGTCCTGATCGGGGGGCTGGTGGCGACCGCGCTCGGCCTGCAGCTCGCGGTGCCCGCGCTGGCCGCGGCCGGCGTCGCGGCGGGTCTCGTGGGCGTGGTCACGCTGCTGCGGGACTCGCTGCGGCTGGGGCGCATGCTCTACGACGCGCTCCAGGGCGTGGCGCGGCGGGCGCGGCTGCACTACGCGCCGCCCCTCGATGCCCGCGCGGTCGAGGTGAAGTGAGCACTTTCGCTCGGCGGGTCTCCGGGTACCTCTGGCCGCACCGCGGGCGCATCCTGTGGGCGCTGGCCCAGGTGTGCGTGGCGAGCGCGCTCGAGCTGCTCAAGCCCTGGCCGCTCAAGTTCATCATCGACTCGGTGCTGAGCGGCCAGCCCGTCCCGGGCGGCGTCGGCGGCCACTTCAGTCCCGGCGCGCTGATCCTCCTCGCCTGCGTGGCGCTCGTGCTGATCTACGCGGCGCTCGGCGGCCTCACCGTGCTCACCAACTTCACCACCATCCGCATCGGGCAGCGGATGGTGCGCGACCTGCGCAGCGACCTCTACGCGCACCTGCATCGGCTCTCCATGGCCTTCCACAGCCGCGCCCAGGCCGGGGACCTCCTGTACCGGGTCACCGCGGACACCTTCGCGCTGCAGGGGCTGACCATGAATTGCCTCTTCCCGGCCGCCACCGCGCTGGCGCTGCTGGGAGGCATGTCCGTGATCATGTTCCATCTCGACGTGCAGCTCACCCTCCTGGCCCTCGCGGTGTGCCCGCTGCTCCTCCTCGCCATCGGCCGGCTCAACCGGCGGATCACGGTGGCGGCGGGCGAGATGCGCGAGCGGGAGAGCGAGGTCTACGGCGTCGTCCAGCGGGCGATGCAGGCGATGCGGGTCATCCAGGCGTTCACCCGCGAGGACGAGGAGCACCGCCGCTTCATGAGCGCGAGCGAGCGGAGCCTGGACGCGAGCCTCCGCCTCTACACCCTGCAGACCTTCTACTCGGGGGTGGTCAACCTGGTGATCGCCCTCGGCACCGCGGCGGTGGTGTGGGTCGGGGCCCGTCACGTCATGGACGGCACGCTGACGGTGGGCAGCCTGGTGGTGTTCATCTCGTACCTGGCCTCGCTCTACGGCCCCATCAACAACATGTTCCAGGTCTACGGGCTCGCCCAGAGCGCGCGGGTGGGCGTGCAGCGCGTGCTCGACGTCATGGACGTGGAGCGCGACGTGGCCGACGGCACCCGGAGCTTCCCGGCCGAGGGCGCGCGCGGCGAGGTGGTCTGGGAGGACGTCGACTTCCAGTACGCTCCCGGTGTCCCGATCCTTCGCGGCATCGACCTCCGCGTGGCCCCCGGGCAGCGGATCGCGGTGGTCGGGCCCACCGGCGCCGGCAAGTCGACCCTGCTGAGCCTGCTGCCCCGCTTCTACGATCCCACCCGCGGCCGCGTGCTGGTGGACGGGGTGGACGCGCGCGAGTATCGTCTCCAGTCGCTGCGGCGCCAGGTGGCGATGGTGCTGCAGCCGCCGCTGCTCTTCCCGGTGAGCATCCGGGAGAACATCGCCTTCGGCCGGCCGGAGGCGCACCTCGAGGAGATCGTGGACGCGGCCAAGGCGGCCCGCATCCACGACATGATCGTTCGCCTGCCCCAGGGCTACGACACCGTCGTGGGCGAGCACGGCGTCACGCTCTCGGAGGGCGAGAAGCAGCGCCTCACCATCGCCCGCGCGATCCTGCGCGACTCGCCCATCCTGATCCTGGACGAGCCCACCTCCGCGCTCGATCCTGAGACGGAACGGCTGATCATGGAAGCCCTCGAGCGGCTGCAGGAGGGGCGCACCACGTTCATCATCGCCCACCGCCTCTCCACGGTACGGATGGCCGACCAGGTGGTGGTGATCAAGGACGGGCGGGTGGCGGAGCAGGGTCCGCTCGAGACGCTGCTGTCGCGGCGGGGCCCGTTCGCCGCGATGTACGGGGCGCGCACCGCGAGCTACGAGGAAGATCCGCTTGCCATCCCCTAGACGGATCGTCGTCCTGCACCTGGCCGGGCGCTACCCGCTCGGCGGCATCGGCTGGCAGGCGGTCCACTACGTCCTGGGGCTGGCCCGCCTCGGCCACGACGTGTACTACGTCGAGGACTCGGGCGCCCACCCGTACGACCCGCGGGTCAAGAGCGTGGTGGAGGACTCGAGCTACGGGGTAGCCTTCCTCGCCGACGTGATGGGGCGGTTCGGGCTCGGCGACCGCTGGGCGTACGTGGACCCGGTCACCGGCGTCCACCACGGGCTCTCGCGCGGGCGGCTCGCCGAGCTCTATCGGGACGCGGACGCTCTCTTCAACGTGTGCGGCGCCACCCGCCTTCACGAGAAGCACCTGCGCTGCCCGATCCGGGTCTACGTCGAGACCGACCCGGTCTTCGAGCAGATCCGGGTGGCGGAGGGCGACCGGCAGGCCATCATCGCCCTCGGGGACCACACCCACCACTTCACCTACGGTGAGAACCTCGGCCAGCCGGATTGCCCGATCCCCCTCGAGAAGTTCGCCTGGCAGACCACCCGGCCCCCGGTGCTCCCGGACCTGTGGGACACGCCCTTCGACCCGCGGGCCGAGCGGTTCACCACCGTGGCCACCTGGAAGAACGCGGGCAAGGACATCCACTTCCGGGGCGAGACGTATCTCTGGTCCAAGCACGTCAACTTCCTCAAGGTGATCGACCTGCCGGCCCGCACGAGCCAGCCGCTGGAGATGGCGTTCCAGGTCGATGACGACGCGACGCGCGACCTCCTGGCCGGCCACGGCTGGCGCCTGGCCGACGCCCTCGCGGTCTCGCGGGATCCGATGGCCTATCGGCGGCACATCCAGCAGTCGCGCGGGGAGTTCACGGTGGCGAAGGATCTCGTCGCCCGGACCCGCAGCGGCTGGTTCAGCGACCGCAGCGTCTGCTACCTGGCGGCCGGCAAGCCGGTCGTCACCCAGGACACCGGCTTCGGCAAGTACGTTCCCGCGGGTGAGGGACTGCTCACCTTCGCCACCGTCGAGGAAGCCGCGGCCGCGCTCGACGAGGTCAATTGCGACTACGCGCACCACTGCCGGGAAGCCCGCCGGCTGGCAGAGGAATACTTCGCGGCCGACCGGATTCTGGCCGAGCTTTGCCGCAACGCGGATCTCTAGCCTCACGCGTCTCGTAAGTCCGCTTTCTCTTTGAAGATCAATAGGTCATAAAGCGCTTGGCAAGCCGCGTCACCCTATGCTAAAAGTGCGGAGGCAGGAAGTGTCACTATATCCCGGAGGGCTGCCGGATTGGACGCCGCGCTGGAGAAGAGACAGGTCAAGAGGGCATACAAGCTGTACGCGCCCGCCTACGACTTCGTCTTCGACTGGATCTTCCATCCTGGACGAGAGGCGGCCATCCGCCTGCTCGACATCAAACGGGGTGATCGTGTCCTCGAGGTCGGCATCGGCACGGGCCTGAACCTCCCGATCTATCCCACCCACTGTCACCTCACCGGCATCGACCTCTCCGAGGAGATGCTGGAGAAGGCCCAGGACAAGGTCGTCGAGCTGGCCCTGGGAAACGTGACGCTCAAGACCATGGATGCCACCACCATGGACTTCGGGCAGGGCGAGTTCGACTCCGCGGTCGCGACCTACACGATCAGCGCGGTGCCGGACCCGGTCGGGGTGCTGCGGGAGATGAAGCGGGTGGTCAAGCCGGGCGGCAACATCGTGGTGCTCAACCACTTCCGGAGCGACCGGCCCGCGGTCGGGCGCTTCGAGGACCTGGTCGCCCCGGTCTGCACACGTCTGGGCTGGAAGTCGAACCTGCCACTCGAGCCGCTGTTGAAGCAGGTCGGGCTCGTCCCGGACATCACCGCGAAGGTGAATCTGTTCAACGGCTGGCGCCTCATCCGCTGCGTCAACCCCAAGTAGCGCTCTTCACTTCTCCTCCGCTTCCAGCTCCCTCCCGCCGTGACGCAGCAAGACGATGCGCTGCGCTTGGCCGTCGGCCGCCTCGATCTGCACCACGTCGCCCGGCTTCAGGAGCGTGACCGGCCAGCGCACGCGCTCGTGCGAGACCACGAAGGGATCGCGGCCGAGATCGATGACGTGGAGACGGCCGCTCCCGGTCAGCGAGACGAGGCGCCCGGCCTCCTCGTCGACCTCGAGCACGGTCAGGCGTCGTGGCGGGAGGATCATGCGCGGTGCGGGCCTGACGACCGGTGAATCCAGGTCCGGCGTAAACACCGGCTCCGCGACGCCGGTGTCCCACGTCTCCGGGCGCACCTCCCCCACCCGATCCGAGTACACGTGGCTGCTCGAGCGGCGCTCGCTCACCACCTCGAGCGCGCCGACGGCGAGGAGACACATCGCCGCCAAGATACCGACCAGGATCTTTCCCCAGGTCATCTCCGTGTCCTCCCTCGCTCGCAGGTTTGGAGTTAAACTCCACCGTTCAGGGCGACAGAGGTAGCATCGCCAATGCCACTCGGTAACATGCTGGAATGAAGCGCAAACTTTGCGATGCGGGTGGTCGAAGTGGGCACCTTGCCTGGAAAGCCAGTGGAACATTGCCCGGTGCCCGGGAGCTCCGCGACCCGTGAGCGCGGCGGCGCGGCTCGCCCTGGCCTGCCTGCTCGTACTGCCGGCCTGGACCACGGCGTCGTCGCTGGTGAGGACGACCGCGTTCCTGGTCGAGTTCCTAGGCCAGGAACGGTGGCGCCCGCTGTCGGCGATCACCCGCGCACCCACGGTGCGGCCGCTTCCCTCGCCGGCCACCTCCGCGGGCCCCCCGGCGATCGACCTCTACGCGTGCCCCGCGCTCCGGCGCGCCCCCGGCCTGGTGCTGGTGCACGGGCTCTCACCCGAGGGCAAGGACGAGCCGCGCCTGCGTGAGGCCGCGGGCCTGCTGGCCCGCGCGGGCTGGGCGGTCGCGGTGCCCACCGTGACCGGCCTCACCGTGCTCCGGCTCCGACCGGACGACGCGGCCACCGTCGGCGCGGCAGTCCGGGCGCTGCGCGCCGCAGGGTACTCGCCGGTCGCGGTGCTCGGAGTCAGCCTGGGAGCTGGACCGGCGCTGCTCTCGGCATCGGAGCCAGCCGTCGCGCCGGAGGTATCGGCGGTGCTCGCCCTCGGCGGCTACGCCTCGGCGGTGGAGCTGCTCCGCTACACCTTGACCGGCGCCTATGCGTTCGCGGATCGCGCGGGCCGCGCGCCCGTGCACGAGGCGGCCGTCGCCCAGTTCGCGCGCGCCAACACCGAGCTGGTCGACGAGGCGGGCCGGCGCCTCGTCGACAATCGCGATCCGGCCACCTTCGACCGCCTGCTGCAGGGCCTGCCGGGCCCGACGCGTGCCCTGCTCGACGCCCTGTCCCCGGGTCCGACGCTCGCCGGCCTCCAGGCCCCGCTCTTCCTGGTCCACGGCCGTCAGGACCCGGCTGTCCCCTTCACCGAGACGCTGCGCCTGCAGGCCGCGGCGCGGGCAGCGGGCCGCCCGGTCCGCGCCGCGATCGTGGGCGCGGTGGGCCACGTCGAGGCCGGCCCTCGCACCGGCGCGCTCGCGGATCTGCTCCGGCTCTGGGCGACCTTCTATGCGTTCCGGCGGACCGGGGGCGGCTGAGCGACCTACTTGGGCGGGCGGAGATCCATCAGGGTCATCGCGTCCCGCACCGGCTGGTAGTCGCCGTCGGAGGCCTCGACGAAGCCGTCGATCCCGTAGATCTCCTTCAGCACCGCGGCGTGCTCGGGCGCCTTGATCGAGAGCAGCGCGCGCTTGATCCGCGCGAGCGGCTCCGCGGGCACGCCGGGCCGGGCGCAGATGCCGGCCTCGGGGATCTCCGGCGTCTCGCCGACCCAGGCGAGCTGCGCCACCAGCGCGGGATCCTTCAGGTACAGCTCCGGCGCCTTATCGAACGAAGCGGCCGCGTCCACGCGCCGGTGGAGCACCGCCTGGAGCGCCGCCTCGTGGGTACCGCTGAAGAGCGCCTCCTTGAAGAAGCTCTTCGGATCGCGATCCCGCACGAGACCCAGCTTCATCAGCAGCACCATCGGGTAGATGTAGCCGGAGGAGGAAGCCGGATCCACGAACGCGATGGTCTTGCCCCGCAGGTCCTCGACCCGCTGGATGCCCCGGTCCTTCCGCACGTAGAAACGCGCGGTGTAGGCGACCTTGCCCTGCCAGACGTCACGCACCAGGATCTGGCAGCCCGCCTCGCGGTTGGCGAGCACGTAGCCGACGGGATGCACGAAGGCCAGATCGACGCGCCGGCTCCGCAGCGCCTCGATGACCCCCGCGTAGTCGGACGCGACGAGGGCCCGGATCGGCACGCCCGAGACCTGGGTGAGCGTCCGGGCGAACGCGTCGCCCGCCTCCTTGAG
>DASZJM010000381.1:0-12671 GCA_035948165.1 Candidatus Methylomirabilota bacterium | reverse complement strand
TCGAAGTGGGTGCCGGCGGCGATCCGGATCCGCTCGCGCGCGTCGGCCATCGGGATCGCTTTCGAATAGGGGCGATCGAAGGTCAGCGCGTCGAAGGCGTCGGCGACCGCGAAGATCCGGGCGCCCAGCGGGATCGCGGAGCCGGCGAGGCCCAGTGGGTAGCCGGTGCCGTCCCAGCGCTCGTGGTGGTGGTACACCACCGGGATCGCGTCCTGCAGGAAGGGGATGCGGTCGAGGAACTGGCGCCCGACCTCCGGGTGCGTCCGCATCACCTGCCACTCCTCGGGGGTGAGGGGGCCGGGCTTCAGCAAGATCGCGTCCGAGATGCCGATCTTTCCGATGTCGTGCAGGAGGACCCCGCGGCCGAGCGCCTCGAGCTCGCTCTCCGGGATGCCGTGCGCGCGCGCGAGGGCGATCGAGTAGGCGTGCACGCGCCGGGAGTGGAGCTCGGTGCCCACCTCGCGGGTGGCCAGCGCCGAGCCGAGCGCCTCGAGGGTGGCCTGGTAGGTCTGGCGTAGCTCGCCGAGGGCGGCGGCCAGCTCGCGGGTGGCCTCCGCCACCCGGTACTCGAGGAGGACGTGGTGCTCGCGGTGCTCGATCAGGAGCTGGCGGCGCTCGAGCGCGCGCTCCGCCGACAGGAGGATCTGGTCGAGGTCGACCGGCTTCAGGATGAAGTCGCTCGCGCCCTGCTTGAGGCTCTCGACCGCCACCGAGACGTCGGCGGCGCCGGTCAGCATGATGACCGCCGCATCCGCGTCGCGGGCCCGGACGTGCCGGAGCAGATCGAGGCCGTCCATCACCGGCATCTTGAGATCGGTGATGGTCAGGGGCGACCGCTCGGTGTCGTACATCAGGGCCGCTTCCCGTCCGTTGCCCGCGATGCGGCAGTCGTAGCCGGCGGAGCCGAAGGCGGCGCGCAGGGTGGCGCGGATGTCGAGCTCGTCGTCGACGATGAGGACGCGGCGGCTGCCCGATCCGAGCGGAGCGGTGATGGGGGCGGTCACGCTCACGCTCCGGGCCGGACTCCGGGAGCGGCCCCGATGTCCTCGTGGACCGACACGCGGTTCTTGCCCGCCCGCTTCGCGGCGTAGAGCGCCTCATCGGCGGCCCGGATCAGCTCGTCGGCGGCGGGGGCCACGTCCTCGGGCAGGGAGGCGATGCCGAAGCTCGCGGTGACCCGGCGGCCGTGGGCGAAGGTCCAGGTCGAGAGCACGTAGCGGATCCGGTCGGCGTAGAGGCGGGCCCCGCTCTTCGAGGTCTCGACCAGCAGGACCGCGAACTCGTCGCCGCCGTAGCGGCAGATCACGTTGATGCCGCGGGACTGCTTGAGCAGGATGTCGGCCATCGCCCGCAGCGTCTCGTCGCCCGCCGCGTGGCCGAGGTCGTCGTTGACCGCCTTGAAGCCGTCCAGGTCGAGGAGCACCACCGAGACCGGATGGTTGAAGCGGCGGTAGCGCGAGACCTCTTCCTCGAGCCGGATCGAGAAGAAGCGGCGATTGTAGAGCCCGGTGACCTCGTCTTTGAAGGAGAACTCCTTCAGCTGGGCGCTGGTGGACTCGAGGTCCTTGTAGGCGGTGTCGAGCCGGCGGGCGTACTCGTTCACGTCGGCGGCCTGCTGCTCGATGGTGACCAGCATGCGCGAGAAGGACTGCATGAGGGAATCCACCTCGTCGCTCTGCTGCACGTACTGCTGGACCGCGGCGGTCTCCGGGCTCGCCACCGGGGCCGGCGTGCCGGGCTTCGGCACCGTGCGGCTGCCCGCGGTCGCGTCGGCGTGGCGCACCACCGAGGTCGCCAGGTCCCAGAGCATGAAGCTGCCCGAGGCCATGAGGAGGCCGGTGCCGCAGAGCATCACGAGCATCCAGGGCAGGTCGCGCTCCTGGGTCTGGGCGTCCAGGAGCGGGAAGGCATAGGAGTAGACCAGGTAGGCCACCACCAGCATGGGCAGGAACGCGGTGAGCGTGATCGCCACCAGGATCTTGCGCTTGATGCGGCGGGCGGCAGGAGTCTCCGAAGCTGAAGCGCGTTTGGGCATGGCTGGTCGCCACCAGAATATCGGCGTCCGGGCGCCGATGGGGTGGGAATTTCACGGCAGGCGACACGGCAGGCGGGCCGGCCGCCCTTCCTTGACGGGGCCGCGATGGGTGGGTTAGGTTAGGCCTCGATGGCCCTGGAGTCGAAACTCGTCAATCCTGACAGGCAGATTGACTGCACCGGCCTCTTCTGCCCGATGCCCATCGTGAAGACCCGAGAAGCCATCACCGACATGGAGGTGGGAGAGGTCCTCGAGATGTGGTCGGATGATCCCGCCTCGGATGCCGACATGCGGAGCTGGGCGCGGAATACGGGGCACGCGCTGCTCGACATCACCCGGAGCGGGATCGTCTACCGCTTCATGGTCCGGAAGACGCGGTAGCCGCCGGTGGCCACCGCGGCGGCCGAGCCCGAGCGCGTTTATCTCGACTACGCGGGCTTCGCCCCGGTCGACCCGCGGGTGCTCGCGGTCATGCGTCCCTTCCTCGAGGCGGGCATTGGCAATCCCTCCGCGCGTCACTCGCTCGGCGCGGAGGCCCGCGAGTCCCTCGACGCGGCGCGCATGAAGGTGGCGCGCCTCTGCGGGGGCGCCGCGGGCGGCATCGTCTTCACCTCCGGGGCGACCGAGGCGAACAACCTGGCCATCAAGGGCGTGGCCCTACGCGCGCGGACCGGCGGGGGGCGGGTGGTGGTCTCCGCGACCGAGCACGTCTCGGTGATCAACGCGTGCCGCGACCTCGAGAAGGCCGGGGCCGCCCTCTGCATGCTGCCGGTGGACGCGGAGGGGCGCGTCGACCCCGGGATGCTGCGCGCGGTGCTGACGGCGGATACCACCCTCGTCTCGATCGCGGCCGCGAACCCCGAGATCGGCACGCTCCAGCCGCTCAAGGAGATCGGCCGGGTGACGCGTGCGGCCGGCGTGCCCCTGCACGTGGACGGTGTCGGGGCGCTGGGCCGCGTGCCGCTCAACGTGGAGGCGATGGGGATCGACCTGCTGACGATTTCGGGCAACGATCTCTACGGCCCGCCCGGCAGCGGGGCGCTCTGGGTACGCCCGGGCGTGCGCCTGCATCCCCAGGTGCTCGGGGGAGGCCAGGAGGGCGGCTACCGCTCCGGGACCGAGAACCTGCCCGGCATGGTCGGCTTCGGGGTGGCCGCCGAGCTGATGCGGGTGGAGGGCACGCACCAGGAGGCCGGGCGCCTCGCGGTCCTGCGCGACCGGTTGCTCGACGGCCTGCTCGAGGCGATCCCGGACTGTCGCTTGACCGGCTCGCGAAGCGCGCGCCTGCCCCACCACCTGAGCTTGGTGCTCCGCGGGGTCAAGGCCGACTCCGTCCTGCTCGATCTGGACCTGGCCGGCATCGCCGCCTCGTCGGGCTCGGCCTGCGCGTCGCTCACCCAGACGACGTCGCACGTGCTCCGCGCCATCGGCTGCCCCGCCGACGAGGCCGACGGCTCCCTCTGCTTCACGCTCGGCCGGTGGAACACCGCGGCGGACGTGGAGGCGGTGCGGGAGCGCCTGCCCCCCATCGTGGCCCGCCTGCGCGCGCTCGCCGCTCCGCTGCCGACCTAGCCCCGCGATCGGCCCTGCGTGAAGCTCGTCCTGTTCGACATCGACGGCACCCTGATCACGTCACGGGGCGCGGGCCGCCGCGCGATGCGCGGGGCGTTCGAGCACGTCTTCGGCACCGCGGGCGGCATCGACACCTATGATCTCCGCGGCCGCACCGATACCCGCATCGTGCACGACGTCATGGTCGCCGAGGGCTGGGACGCGGCGCGGGTGCGGGAGCGCCTGGACGACTTCTTCGAGGCCTACCTGCGCGGCCTCGTCACCGAGATCGGCGACGGGCAGGGCGTGGTGACGCTCCCCGGGGTCGCTCCGCTGGTGGAGCAGCTCGCGGGGTCCTCCGAGGCGGTGCTGGGGCTGGTGACCGGCAACATCGAGGAAGGCGCCCGCATCAAGCTGCTGCCGACCGGGCTCTGGCCGAGCTTCCGGGTGGGGGCCTACGGCTCGGACCACATGGATCGCCGCCGGCTGCCGTCGCTAGCCGCCCGTCGCGCCCACGCCTTGCTCGGCCGGGAGTTCCCGCCCGCGGACGTGGTGGTGATCGGCGACACCCCGCACGACGTCGACTGCGCGCGGGCCTGCGGCGCGGTCGCGGTGGCGGTCGCCACCGGCCAGTATCCGCGCGAGGCCCTGCTGGCCGACCGCCCCGACCACTTCTTCGAGGATCTGGGCGACACCGAGCGCGTGCTGCGCGCGGTGCTGGGTCGAGGCGCCTAGCCGGGCGCGCCAGGCGCGGGCTCCCGCGAGATCGCCTCAGGGTAGCCCGGTGATCTTGATGCCGGAGTTCTTGAGCTTGTAGCGCCGGTTGATGGTGGCGAGGATCGCGGTGATGCCCTCGATCGGGCCCGCGTTGGTGATGGCGCCCACGTCCACCGGGCGGAGGCCCATCGACGCGCCCAGGTCGGAGACGAGCTTCTTGGCCGCCGCGTCGCCCCCGCACAGTAGCAGGTCGCACTCGATGGCGTGCTCGCCGGCCGAGAGCTCGTGCGCGGCGATGTGGTGGAAGGCGGCCACCACCCGCGCCTCCGCGCCCAGGATCTCCTGGGCCTCCTCCGCGGCCGAGCCCTGCGGGGGTGGGGTGAAGAGCCGCCCGCCGCCGAAGGTGAGCGGGACCACCGTGCTCACCACGACCTTGCCGCGACAGGCCTCGCGGAGCTCGGGCAGGGTGGCCGAGAGCCCGGTGGCGGGCACCGTGAGCACGACCACCTCCGCCGCGGTGGCCGCGTCGCGGTTGGACTTGCCGTCCACCCGCCGGCCCGGGCCGGCCAACTCCGCGGCCTTGGTGCGGGCGCGCTCCGCGTCACGCGACCCGATGATCACCTCGTGTCCGGCCTGGGCCCACCGCAGCCCGAGCCCCACGCCTTCCTTGCCGGTCCCGCCGACGATGCCGATCCGCATGCGCTCTCCTTGGGTGAACTATCGGAACAGGTCGCGCGCCGGGTCGCGCAGGAGCGCGCGACTCGAACCCTCGCCGCGCGGCCAGTCGAGCCCGCGGACGATGGCCACCGGCACCCGATCGAGCTTGCCCATCACCGGCTCGGCGGCGCCGGCCAGCTCGTCGGCCAGGGCCAGGATGGTGGCCTGGAGCACGTGGCCGGCCGGATCCTCCTGACCGAGGTAGCTGACGATGGGCTCGAGGCCGGACAGGCCGACCGCCACGTTGACGAGGCCCTCGCGCCACGGGCGGCCGAAGGTGTCGGCCACGATGATTGCGAGGTCGTGGCCGGTGAGATCGCGCAGTCGCGCCCGCAGCGCGGCCGCCGAGCGGTCGGCGTCCTCGGGCAGGAGGCATGCGGTGTCGGCGTCCACGTTGGATTGATCGACGCCTGCGTTGGCGCAGACGAAGCCGTGATGGGTCTCAACGATCAGCACGTCCTTCGCCTTGCGCACGATGCGACGACTCTCGCCGAGGATCACCGCGACCAGCCGCGGGTCGCGCCCGACCTCTCCGGCGACCGTCCGCGCCTCCTCCGAGACGGCGACGTCGGCGAGCCGGACGACACGTCCCTCCGCCTTCGAGACGATCTTCTGACTCACCACCAGGAGGTCGCGAGCCTGGAGCGGGGTGGCCTGGCGCCGGGCCGCCTCGACCAGCAGCGGGGCGAGGTCGTCGCCGCGGCGGACCTCGGGCAAGCCCTCGACCGCGATGATCTCGTAGCGCGCCGGCACGGCTACCGCGCTCCCGCCCGCGGGGCGATCGAGGGGAAGCCGCGGAGCAGCCGTGCGCTCCGGGTGCGGGGGCCGCGCTCGAGGAGGACCGCCAAGTCGTCGGGCGCGTCGACGTCGAGCCCGATGCCGGGTAGCTCGAGGACCCGCGGGGTCAGCCCGGCGGCGCGAGCCGCGGCCAGATGGTTGGCGAACGAGGGCTCGCCGAAGGTCAGCGGCATCGCGCCGGGCGGCGCGAGGAGCGCCGCGTTGGTCCCGACGCCGGAGCGCGACGGCACGAACACGACGCCCGGCGCCTCGTCGAGCGCGGCGCAGAGGGTGGCCACCTCGTCCGCGGTGACGCAGGGCACGTCGCCCGGGATCGTGAGGAAGCGCGCCACGCCGCGGGAGGCCGCCTCGCGCTGAGCGAAGGCCACCGCCGCGGTGTGGCCACGGTTGGCGCTCTCGATCCAGCACGCAGCGCCCGCTTCGCGCGCGAGCGCCTGGACCTCCGCGTCGGTGGTGATGACCACGACCGCGCCGGGTAGCGCGGCCACCAGGGCCTCCAGCACGTCACCCAGCATCGCGCGGGCCAGGTCGCGCCGCTCGACGGGCGACAGGGCGGGCACCAGCCGCTGCTTGGCGTTGACCAAGTCCTTGACCGGCACCGCGGCGACCAGGGTCACGGGGCGGCCTCGAGGGCGGCCAGGACGTGCCGCGCGAGGGCGGCTTCCGCCTCGCGGCTCGACATCATGGTGGGTGCGGCCACCGGGACCGCGCCCGCGGCGCGGATCTCCGGGGCGAGGGCCCGATCCTGCTCGTCGAAGACCAGCACGTCGAGCCAGCCGCCGTAGGCACGCGCCACGCCGGTGGCGGAGACCGGGAGGCCGGCGGCGGCCATCAGACGGCCGGCGGGGCCCGACACCGCGTCGCCGCCCACGATCGGGCTCACCGCGGCCACGGTGGCGTCGGTCGCCCGCAGCGCCTCGACGAGGCCCGGTACGGCGAGGATCGGGCCGATCGAGGTGATGGGATTCGAGGGGCAGACGAGGATGGCGTCGGCGGAGCGGAGCGCGTCGAGCACTCCCGGCGCGGGCCGAGCGGCCGGGGCGCCCGCGTAATTCACCCCACGCACCTCGACCTGCGCCTTCTCGCGCACGAAGTACTCCTGGAACGCGAGCCAGCCGTCGGGCCCGAGGATCCGGGTGCGCACCGGCTGGTCAGACATCGGCAGCACGGCCGCGGTGACGCCCAAGGCCTGCGCGATGCCCCGGGTGATCTGGGTGAGAGTGCGACCCTCGCGCAGGAGGCGGGTGCGGTGGAGATGGGTCGCGAGGTCGCGGTCGCCCAAGTTGAACCACACCGGCTCGCCGAAGCGGGCGATCTGGTCGAGGGTGTGGAAGGTCTCGTCGGTGAGGCCCCAGCCCTTGCGCTCGTCGATGACGCCGCCCAGCGTGTAACAGACGGTGTCGAGGTCGGGCGAGACGTGCAGACCCCAGATCTCCGCGTCGTCCCCGGTGTTCACGACGACGGTGAGGTCGCGCAGGTCGATGACGCGACCGAGCCCGCGGAGCAGCTTGGCGGCGCCGGTGCCACCCGCGAGCGCGGTGATCTTCATGCCGCGGTGGAGCCCGTCAGTGTTCCCCGCGGGCGAGGGCGGAGCGCGAGCCGCCGCGACCGGCGGTGCTCCACAGCGCGGTGCCGCCCCGCCAGCCGAAGAGGCCGAGGCCGGGGCGGCCGCGAAGCGGGCGGGGCAGCTCCGCCTCCGGAACGGGGATGAAGCCGCTGCGGACCCAGACCCGGTCGAGGCTTTGGGGCCGCGCGAAGACGGTCTCGATGCCGCTGGAGGCGGCGAAGGTGAGCGCCTGGGCGGTCAGGTCGGCGGCCGCGCCCAGCACGTCCTCGGCGGGCGTGCCGGGCGGGGCGACCACCACCGGACCGTGGAGCATCGCGGCGCCGCCCGCGCGCTCCATCAGGAGCGCTCCCACGAGCCGCTCCTCTTCCCAGGCGCCCCACCCGGCGTGAACGTCGGCCGGGAGGGGAGCCGATGCGCCGGCGAAGCGGAACAGCTCGAGGGCCGCCTCCCACGGTGCGGCGAGCGGCCGGTAAGCGGGCGCGGGGCCCGTGCTACTTCTTGCCAAGCACCGTGTCCTTGAGGGACTTGGCGAGCCGGAACTTCACCACGCGCTTGGCGGGAATCTTGATGGGCTCTCCGGTCTGCGGGTTGCGCCCCATCCGCGCCTTGCGATTCGCCAGCACGAGCCGGCCGAAGTTCGGCAGCACGAACACGTTCTTGGCTTCCTTCTGGGCGAGCGAGAGCAGCTGGTCCATCACGTCGACGACCTGCTTCTTGCTGAGATCCGTCTTCTGGGCCAGGTGAGCGATGATGGCGGACTTCGTCATCGATTTCGCCATGTGCTGTCCTCCGTTGTTCTAGATGTGAGGGTGAGCGGCCGACCGACCGCGTCGACCGCCTAGAATGGTCGCGTCCCGCGTGAAACCAAGGCCCAATTCTACTCAAGGGACCCCGCGCGCTCAACAGCCGAATGCGTGTGGCCGGCGGCTCAGCCGTCCTGCACCCGCGTGGGATGGAGGAACCGGAACTTGCCCGACGAGGCCAGCATCCGATAGGAGCCGAAGCGGGCCTCCGCGTTCTCCACGTGATCCAGCGGAGAGTCGTCCGCCTCGTCTTCGACCTCGTACACCCGGAGCAAGTCGTAGGTGGTGGAGCGCTGGGCGGGGATCCGTCCCGCGTCGCGGATCAAGCGGCGCAGCTCGACCGGCGGCACCAGCTGTCCGTAGGAGGCGCCCGCCGAGGTGGAGATCGATTCGTTGATCAAGGTGCCGCCCACGTCGTTGGCGCCCGACGCGAGCAGGAGCTGGGCGAGCTTGGGCCCTTCCTTCACCCACGAGGACTGGATGTTGCGGAAGAGCGGCCCCAGGAAGAGCCGGGCGAGCGCGTGCATCTTCACGACCTCGAGGCCGGTGGCTCCCTGCCGGACGCCCGGCACGAGCCCGCGGCGATACATCGGGGCCTCCTGGTGGATCAACGAGAGCGGCACGAACTCGGTGAAGCCGCCGGTGTCCTTCTGGATCCGGCGCAGGAGGTCCATGTGGCGGATCCAGTGGGCGGGCTGCTCCACGTGCCCGTACATGATGGTGGAGGTGGTGCGGATGCCCAGCGCGTGCGCGGAGGTGATGACCTCGATCCACTGCGGCACCGTGATGCGGCCGCGCGCGATCAGGTCGCGCAGGTCCTGATCGAGCACTTCGGCGGAGGTGCCCGGGAGCGTGCCGAGCCCGGCTTTCTTCAGTTCGGCGAGGTACTCGGGGATCGGCAGGCCGGAGCGGGTCGAGCCGTAGAGGATCTCCTCCGGCGAGAAGGCGTGGAGGTGCATCTCGGGGAGTGCGGCCTTGATGGCGCGGCAGAGGTCGATGTAGTACCCGCCGTCGAGCTTCGGGGGCAGGCCCGCCTGGATGCAGACCTCGGTGGCGCCCATCTCCCACGCCTCGATGGCGCGACGGACCACCTCGTCCATCGGCAGGAAGTAGCCCTCCTCCTCCCGATGGTCGCGGCTGAAGGCGCAGAAGGTGCAATGCTTGATGCACACGTTGGTGAAGTTGATGTTGCGGTTCACCACGTAGGTGACCACCTCGCCGGCCTGGCGGCGGCGCATCTCGTCGGCGACCAGGGTGAGCGCCTGGAAGTCGCGGCCGTGGGTCTCGGTGAGACGGATGCCGTCGTCGACCGACAGCTCACCTCCGTCGAAGAGACCGCCCAGGATGCGGCGGACATCGGAGGAAGCCCAGTCGAGCGTGAGCGGGGTCGGGTCGTCGGTCGGCATCACCAGTGTCTCCATACCTCGAGATCGGGTCGCACGAAGCCCTCGGCGTCGATCAGGCGCGCCACGCGCGGGGCGAGGCGCGGATCGAGGAACTCGCTCCGGGTCGCGTACTGAGGGTACACCGCGAGCCGCTCGCGCAGCTCGTGGCCGGCGGACTCGGTGCGGCGCCGAAGGTCGGCCAGGCCGGGCCAGGGGCGCTCGGGGTTGATGTGGTCGGGCGTGAGGGGCGACACCCCGCCCCAGTCGTTGAGGCCGGCGGCGGCGAGCCGCTCGTAGCCGTCCGCGGAGAGGTTCGGCGGGGCCTGGATGTTCATCGTGGGGCCGAGCAGCAGACGCGCCACCGCGACGGTCCGGAGCAGGTCGGTGGCGCCGGGATCCGGCCAGCCGCGCATCGGGATCGTGGGCTTGGCCCGGAAGTTCTGGACGATGACTTCCTGGATGTGACCGTGCCGCTCGTGCAGGTCGCGGATCGCCAGGAGCGCGTCGACCCGCTCGGCGTGGGTCTCGCCGATGCCGATCAGGATGCCGGTGGTGAAGGGGATGCCGAGCTCGCCGGCGCGCGCGATCGTGCGGAGACGCCGGGCCGGCACCTTGTCGGGCGCTCGATCGTGGGCGGCCCCCGGGGCGAGCAGCCGCTCCGAAGTGGTCTCGAGCATGATGCCCATGCTGACGTTGACCTCGCGTAGGGCGGCCAGGTCGCGCGCGCCCATGAGGCCCGGGTTGGCGTGCGGGAGCAGACCGGTCTCCTCGAGCACCTGCTCGCTGACCGCTCGGAGGTAGCCCAGCGTGGTGCGATGCCCCATCCGCCGCAGGAAGGCGCGGTGCTCCGGGAAGAGCGCCTCCGGCTTGTCGCCGAGGGAGAAGAGCGCCTCCTTGGCCCCGAGCCGCGCACCCGCGCGCGCCAGCGCCAGCACCTGCTCGGGCGTCATGGTGAAGGCCCCCGGCTCGCCCGGGTCCTTGCGGAACGTGCAGTAGCCGCAGTAGTCGCGGCAGAGCGTGGTGAGCGGGATGAAGACCTTCGCCGAGAACGTGATGCGGCGCCCGTGCCCGCGATCGCGCAGCGCTGCGGCGGCGTCGAGGAGGGCCGGGAGGCGGTGGTCCGGCGTGTCCAGCAGCGCGGTCGCCTCCGCGGCGGAGGGGGTCCGGCCCTCGGCCACGCGCTCCAGCGCCCGATCGACCGCGGTCAGCTCGAGTACTGCCATGCCGACACCCGGCTCGGGGTCACCCGGATCATGAGGCCGCGCTCGCGGGCGAGGCCGAGCGTGCGGTACTGGGAGTACTTGGCGACGAGCAGGTCGATCCCATGGGCGAACTGAGGGCCCTCGGTCAGCAGATCGGCCTGCCCCTGGATGATCACGTAGCGGAGTCTCGTCCAGTCTTCCTGGTACTCGTCGATCACGATTGAGACGCGCGGATTCTCCCGAAGGTTGCGGATGCGCTTCAGGCCCTCGGGCGGCGCCTGCTTGGGCTTGGCGTCCACCGCGGAGTAGAGCGCGGTGCCGTCGAAGGCGTAGCAGATCGGCACCACCATCGGCTGGCCGCCGGCGTCGGCGGTCGCCAGGCGTCCGACCCGTGCGCTCGAGATGAAGCCGGCGACGGGGCCCGGCAGCGGAGCGGCCAGCGTCGACGGCATCGGTCGGCTCAGCGGGGAGCCCGCAGGACCTTCGGACGAACCTCTTGAACGAAGCGCTCCATGAGGAGGAGCTGGCCGCGGAGATCGGACGGGGCCAGGTCGAACACGAAGTGCGAGACACCGAGGGCCTGGTACGCCTTGATGTGCGCGATGACCTGGGCGGCGGTACCGCGGAAGCCCGGCTGGTCGCCCCCGGTCCAGGCCCCGCGCCGCGGCGCGAGCTCGAGCGGCACCCGAAGTGAGAGCGTGATGTTCTTCGGGTCGCGACCCGCCTTCCGGGCCCAGCCGTGGATGACCTTCACCATCTGCGCGTACTCGGGCGGATGGAGCAGCGCGGGCGGGCGCATGCCGATGGGGTGCCAGCCGTCGGCGAGCTCGCCGGCCCGCCGCAGCGCGGCGTCGGTGTGACCCCCCACCCAGATCGGAATGCCACCGGCCTGGCGCGGCTTGGGCAGCGCACTGACGGACGGCAGGCGGTAGTACTTCCCGGTGAACTCGGCGGGCTCCTTGGTCCACATCACCCGCATGAGGCGCAGGTACTCGTCGGTTGACCGGCCGCGCTCCTCGAACGCGGGCGCCTGGACCGCCTCGAACTCCTCGCGCATCCAGCCGACGCCGGCCCCGAGGATCAGGCGGCCCCCAGACATGACATCGAGCGTGGCGAGCATCTTGGCGGTCACCACCGGGTTGCGGTAGGGGACCACCAGCACGCTGGTGCCGATCTTGACCCGCGAGGTGAGGCCGACCAGCACCCCCATCATGGCGATGGGCTCGAGGTATCCGTTGGTCCACTCGGTCGCGAACCGGCCGGTCGGCGAGTACGGGTAGGTCGAGTTGCTGGTGGTCGGGATGACCACGTGGTCGGTCACGAAGATCGACGAGTACCGGAGCGAGTCCGCCTTCTCCGCGAGCTTGGTGAGGACCTCCGGGGTTGCGAGCGGACCACGCCCCGGCAGCGAGACGCCGAAATGCATGCCCCGCATATTGCTCGCGGGCTTCTGGCCTGTCAAGGCGCGGGGTTTTCGCGAATCCCGCGGAGGCCGCGGCTTACCGAGTGCGAGAGTGTCACGTGGGTGACACGGAAAAAATCGGCCTGTGCTAGGCTCGAATCCATGAAGCCCCGCATCCTTGTGGTCGACGACGAGACCGTCATCGCGGAGAACCTCCGCCTGACTCTCGAGCGTGAGGGCCACGACGTCGAGACCGCGGCCAACACGGTGGGCGCCATGCTCCGCATGGAGACCCGCGAGTTCGCCCTGGCCATCGTCGACCTGATCCTGCCGGACGGCGACGGCCTCCATCTGCTCCGCCTGCTCAAGGCCAAGGACCCGTCGATCGAGGTCATCATCATGACCGGTCACGGGTCCATCTCGAAGGCGGTGGAGGCGACCAAGCAGGGCGCCTTCTACTTCGTGGCCAAGCCCTTCGACGCCGACGAGATGCT
>DASZJM010000380.1:0-14276 GCA_035948165.1 Candidatus Methylomirabilota bacterium | reverse complement strand
TCGGTCTCCTCGTAGAGCAGGTCGGCCACCGCGGCGCCGAGGCGCTGGCGGTGGAAGCGGTACGGCCGCTTCGCCTCGTCCTCGGTGACGTAGAAGAGGGTCTCGCCGTCCGCGGCCCACGTGACCGCGCTCACCTTCTCGACCCGCTCCGACCGCAGGGCCCCGGTCTCGAGGTCCTTCACGTGGAGCGTGTACTCGCGGAAGCCGGTGAGGTCGGTGGTGTAGGCGAGCAGGCGGCCGTCGTCGCTCACGCTGGCCGCGCCCAGGGCCAGGAACGGGTGGCCCACCGCGAGCGCGTTCAGGTCGAGCATCACCTGCTCCGGCGCGTCCAGGCCGCCCGCCTTGCGGCAATAGATCGGGTACTGCTTGCCCTTCTCGGTGCGCGAGTAGTAGAAGAAGCCGCGCCGCCGGTAGGGGACGGTCTGGTCGTCCTCCTTGATGCGCGCCAGCATCTCGGCGTAGAGGCTCCCCTGGAAGCCTTCGGTGGGCTTCATCATCGCGTCGGTGTAGGCGTTTTCTGCGGTGAGGTAGGCGGTGACGTCGGGGTCGTCCCGGTCCCGCATCCAGAAGTAGTCGTCGACGCGCACGTCGCCGTGGACGACGTCGGTCTTGGGCACCCGCTTGGCCACCGGGGGGGTCGCGGACATGCCCCGCACCGTACCACAGGGGCGACGCTTGCGCGGCCGGCGGCTCGGTCCCTACACTGGCTCCCGCATGCCCGAGCTGCCCGACGTCACCGTGTACCTGGAGGCCCTCGACGCGCGCATCCGGGGCGCCCGCCTGGAGGGTCTGCGCTTCGCCAACCCCTTCGTGCTGCGCTCGGTCGACCCGGCGCCCGCCGAGGTCATCGGGCGGGCGGTCACCGGATTCCGCCGGCTCGGCAAGCGCATCGTGATCGAGGTCGAGGGCGAGCGCTTCGTGCTGATCCACCTCATGATCGCGGGCCGCTTGCACTGGAAGGAAGCCGGCGCCAAGCTGCCCGGCAAGATCGGGCTCGCCGCGCTCGACTTCTCGGCCGGCACCGTGACCCTGACCGAGGCGGGCTCGAAGCGCCGCGCCGCCATCCACCTGGTGCGGGGCGAGGCCGCGCTCGCCGCGCACGACCCGGGTGGGCTCGAGCTGTTCGAGGCAGACCTCGCCACCTTCCGGGCCGCGCTCACCCGGGAGTCGCACACCCTGAAGCGCTCGCTCACCGATCCCCGCATCCTGAGCGGGGTGGGCAACGCCTACTCGGACGAGATCCTGCACCGGGCGCGGCTCTCGCCGGTGCGCATGACGCGCCAGCTCTCCGACGAGGAGATCGCGCGGCTCTTCGAGGCCGCCCGCGCGACGCTGGCGGATTGGGTCGCGCGCCTGCGGCGCGACGCGGGGGGTGGTTTCCCGGAGGGCGTGACCGCGTTCCGGCCCGACATGGCGGTCCACGGCCGGTACGGCAAGCCGTGCCCCGACTGCGGCGCGCCGGTGCAGCGCATCGTCCACGCGGACAACGAGACCAACTACTGCGCGCGCTGCCAGACCGCGGGACGGCTGCTGGCCGACCGCGCGCTTTCGCGGCTCCTGCGACAGGACTGGCCGCGCACCCTCGAGGAGATGGAGGAGCGGCGGCCGACCACCGCCGTCGATGCCCCGCGCCCCGCTCGACGCCGCCGCTGAGCGCGGCGGTCTTGGCTCAACGGGCTCAGCGGGCCGGCGCGCTCCCCAGGGGCTCGCCCACCAGGATGTCGGCGGAGTCGATGCCCTGCAGCTTCACCCGCACCCGCCACGGGCTCGGGCCGGCCTGGGCGAGCGGGAACGAGGCGATGGTGGTCGGCCCCACCGCGGACGCGGAGCTGCCGCCGCCCACCGTGGTCCCGGTGGAGACGCCGACTCCGGTGCCGACCCCACCGCCCAGGTTGCCGAAGCTGCCGATGCCGAACCCGATCCCGACCGGGCTCCCTCCGCCGCCCACCGGCGGCGTGTACTCGATGGTCTGGGCCTCGAGCAGCGAGCCGTCGGGCCGCACGATCTGAGCCCGCTCGAGCCGCCGGCCCTCGGTCGCAATCTCGACCCGCACCCGATCGGCGACGATGGTGTAGGCCGCCGAGAGGGTAGCCCCGCTCGGCTGGATCTCGGGCTTGTAGGGCAGGTTCAGCGAGGAGGACGCGCAGGCGCCGAGGGTGAGTGCGAGGATCACGGCCGCGACCCGAGCCCGCATGATCCGGTATCATCGCACGCGGCACAGGAGGTCGTACATGAGCGTGGATGAGGACGAGGATCGGGTTCCCCCGGGGGCGGATCTCGAACGATACGTGCGGGAGCTCGCGGAGTTCGTGGGGCTGAGCGACGCCGACGCGACGGCGATCCGGGCAAGCGCGCCGGCGGTGCTCAAGCACGAGGCGGCGCTGACCAGCGCGCTCTACGAGCACTTCCTCCGTTTCCCGGCCACCGCGCGCTTCTTCCTGGCCCCCGACGGCACGCCGGACCGGACGCGCATCGAGCGCCGCAAGCACAGCCTCGCCCGCTGGCTCAAGCAGACCGCGGAGGCCGCGCTCACCCACGACTTCGCCTACTACCTGCTCGCGGTCGGGCTCTCGCACAGCCACCGAGATCACGGTCCGGGCGGCAAGATCCCACCCCAGTTCATGATCGCGGCGATGAGCCTCACCCAAACCGCGCTGGCCGGCATCTTCCGCGACGAAATGGGCGACGCGGAGCGGGCCCTCGCGGCCGCGGTGGCGTGGAACAAGCTGCTCCTCCTGCATCTGAACGTGCTCATGATCGGCTACCTGCTGCCGGCCCGGCCCGCGAATCACTAGTCGCCGCCGCGGGCGCGCCCCGCGCGATTGACAGCGGCGACCGGTCGCCGCATAGTGAGCCCACGACAGCGAAGGGAGCCCTCATGGCGAAACCGACCTCGATCCGGGAGCTGCGCGACAGCGGGTATACCTCCAGGTCCGTGAAGCAGGAGCTGCGCGAAAACCTCATCGCGCGCCTGCGGAAGGGCGAGGGGCTCTTCTCCGGCATCGTCGGCTACGAGCAGACGGTGGTGCCCCAGATCGAGAACGCGGTCCTGAGCGGACAGGACATCGTGTTCCTCGGCGAGCGGGGTCAGGCCAAGACCCGGATGGCGCGCCTGCTCGTCGGCCTCCTCGACGAGGAGATGCCCGCGCTCGCCGGCTGCGAGATCAGCGACGAGCCGTTCGCCCCGATCTGCACCGCGTGCCGGCAGCGGGTGGCCGAGCAGGGAGACAAGGCCGCGATCGCGTGGATCCCGCGCGACCGGCGCTACGGCGAGAAGCTCGCCACCCCCGACATCACCATCGCCGACCTCATCGGCGAGGTCGATCCGATCAAGGTGGCGGAGGGGCGCTATCTCTCCGACGAGCTGACCATCCACTACGGCCTCCTGCCCCGCACCAACCGCGGCATCTTTGCCCTCAACGAGCTACCGGATCTGGCGGAGCGCATCCAGGTGGGCCTGCTCAACATCATGGAAGAGCGCGACGTGCAGATCCGCGGCTACAAGGTGCGGCTGCCGATCGACCTCTACGTGGTGGCGAGCGCGAACCCGGAGGACTACACCAACCGCGGCCGCATCATCACCCCGCTGAAGGACCGCTTCGGCTCCCAGATCCGCACCCACTACCCGCGGCGGGTCGAGGACGAGATCGCGATCATGGAGTCGGAGCGCACCGCCTACGTCGACGCGGGCCTCGAGACCAAGAGCCCCGACTTCATGAAGCAGCTGGTGGCCGAGGTCACTCACCTGGCCCGGCGCTCCCCCGAGATCAGCCAGCGCTCCGGGGTCTCGGTGCGCGTCACCATCTGCAACTACGAGAACCTGCTCTCGAGCGCGCTCAAGCGGGCGATCCGGCTCGGGGAGGCGGTGGCCGCCCCGCGGGTGAGCGATCTCGGCGCGATCGCCGCGTCCACCGGGGGCAAGATCGAGATGGAGAGCCTGGGCGACACGAGCGAGGACAAGGTGCTGAGCAAGATCATGCAGCGCGCGGTCCTCAACGTGTTCAACCGCACCTTCACCTCCGGCGAGCTCGACGACGTGGTGGGCGCCTTCCAGGACGGCCTCAAGATCGAGGTCTCGGACGCGATGCCCGCCGAGCTCTACCTGCGCCACCTCGGCCAAGTGCGCCCGCTGCAGGCCGCGGTGCGCAAGCTCGGGGCCCAGGATCCGGCCAGCGTGGCCGCCGCGGTGGAGTTCGTGCTGGAGGGCCTGCACCTGAGCAAGAAGCTCAACAAGGACGTGCAGGCCGGCCAGTCGCGGTACCGGGGAGCGTGAGGCGCCCGTGTCCCCGCTGAGCTGGTACTCGCGCTGGGACGGCAGCCAGCGCCTCGACGACCTCGACGCGGATCAGCTCCTCGACGCGATGTCCGACGACCTCCTGTCGGACGGCGACCCGTGGAGCGCGCTCCGCCGGCTCTTCCAGCGCGGGGCGAAGAATCCGGACGGGGCCAACCTGCCCGGGCTTCAGGATCTGCTGAACCGGCTGCGCCGGCAGCGCCAGCAGCAGCTCGACCGCTACGACCTCTCCTCGGTGCTCGACGACATCAAGCAGAAGCTCGACGCCATCATGAAGACCGAGCGCGAGGGCATCGAGCGGCGGGTGGCCGACGCCAAGGAGCGCGCCCAGAAGGGTGAGGCCCCCGAGTCGTTCAAGCAGGCGATGGAGCAGGCCGCCGCCGAGCACCGGAAGACCCTCGACGAGATGCCGGAGTCGCCCGCCGGCCGCATCCAGGGGCTGCAGAACTACGAGTTCATGGATCCGGACGCCCACCGCCTCTTCTGGGAGCTGATGAAGGGGCTCCAGCAGCAGATGCTCCAGCCGTTCCTGTCGAACATGCAGAAGGCGCTCGGCAACATGAGCCCGCCAGACCTGGAGCGCATGCGCGAGATGCTGCGCGATCTCAACCGCATGCTCCAGGAGCGCGCGGAGGGGCGCGAGCCGGACTTCGACGCCTTCAAGCAGAAGTGGGGCGACCACTTCCCGGGGGCGGAGAACCTGGACCAGCTCATGGAGCAGATCGCCCAGCAGAGCGGCCAGATGCAGTCGATGCTCGCGAGCATGTCGCCCGGCCAGCGCCGCCAGCTCCAGGACATGATGCAGTCGCTCTTCATGCAGGACGAGCGGCTCGAGGCCGAGCTGCGCCAGCTCGGGATGAACCTCTCCCAGCTCATGCCGCCGCCGGACGGGCGCCGCTACAACTTCCGCGGCGACGACGACCTCACCATGAAGCAGGCCATGGAGCTGATGGACGAGCTGCGCCAGCTCGACGAGCTGGAGCGGCAGATCCAGAAGGTGCGCGACCCCAACGACCTCGAGAAGATCGACCCCGAGCAGGTGGAGGAGCTCCTGGGCGAGGAGGCCAAGCGCGACCTCGAGCGCCTGCGCGAGATGACCAAGAAGCTCGAAGAAGCCGGCTACCTCGAGAGAAAGGGCGACCGGCTCGAGCTGACCGCGCGGGCCATCCGCAAGATCGGCGACAAGGCCCTGCGCGACATCTTCGGCCATCTCAAGCGCGACCGCTTCGGCGGCCACGCATTGGAGCGGCGCGGCGCGGGCGGCGACCGCACCGACCAGTCGAAGCCCTACGAGTTCGGCGACCCGTTCCTGCTCGAGCTGCGCGAGACCCTCATGAACGCGGTCGAGCGCAACGGAGCGGGGATCCCGGTACGCCTCGCCCCCGCCGATTTCGAGGTGGCCCGCACCGAGACCCAGACCCACGCGGCCACCGTGCTCATGCTCGACATGAGCCGCTCGATGATCTTCAACGGCTGCTTCCTGCCCGCCAAGAAGGTCGCCCTCGCCCTGAACGCCCTGATCCGCGGCCAGTTCCCGCGCGACAGCCTCTACATCGTGGGGTTTTCGCTCTACGCGCGCGAGTTCAGCGCGGCCCAGCTTCCCCACCTGGCCCCCGGCGAGTGGAGCGTGGGCACCAACATGCACGCGGGATTCCTGCTCGCCCGCCAGCTCCTGGCCCGCCACAAGGGCGGCAACAAGCAGGTGATCATGATCACCGACGGCGAGCCCACCGCCCACATGGAGGGCAGCGAGCCCGAGTTCGCCTACCCGCCCACCCGGCGGACCCTGCAGGAGACGCTCAAGGAAGTGCAGCGCTGCACGCGGGAAGACATCACCATCAACACCTTCATGCTCGAGCAGAGCCACGCTCTGACCGCCTTCGTCGAGCAGATGACACGCATCAACCGCGGGCGCGCCTTCTTCGCGACGTCCGACCGCCTCGGCGAGTACGTGCTCGTCGACTTCGTCCGCTCCAAGCGGCGGGCCGTCTCCTAGCCCCCGATCGGATGCCGGACGCCGCGTCGGTCGTGCTGCTCGTGCGCCACGGGCTGACGCCCACCACCGGGATCAAGCTGCCCGGCCGCGCGCCCGGTCTCCACCTCTCCGAGGAGGGGCGGCGCCAGGCGGAGGCGGCCGCCGAGCGCATCGGCAAGATTCCCCGGATCGGCGCGGTGTACTGCTCGCCGATCACCCGCGCCCGCGAGACCGCCCGCCCGATCGGCGCGGCGGTGAAGCGGGCGCTCCGTATCGATCGCGATCTCGCCGACCTGGACATCGGGGAGTGGACCGGGATGAGCCTGAAGCAGGCGGCCCGCCGGCCGGAGTGGGAAACCGTGCAGCGCAACCCGAGCAGCTTCCGCTTCCCGGGCGGCGAGTCGTTCCCGGAGATGCAGACCCGCATGACCTCTGCGCTCGGCCGCATCGTGGCCCGCCACCCCGGGCAGATCGTGGTGGCGGTCTCGCACGCGGATCCCATCAAGGCCGCGGTGGCCCAGGCCCTCGGCACCCCGCTCGACCTCTTCCAGCGCATCATGATCGCGCCCTCGTCGATCACGGTGGTGGCCTACCGGCGCGGCGGGCCGAGCGTGCTGACCGTCAACTCGCTCTCCGGCGACCTGGCCTGGCTCGCGGGCGGCAAGGCGTGAGCGACAACCCGTCCTTCGACGTCGACGCGCCGGACCACTTCACCGCCGGCGCCGTCGGCCCGCCCGGCCAGCGCGTGTTCTACCTCCAGTCGCGCGAGGCGGGGCGCGTCCTCACCCTTAAGGTGGAGAAGGAGCACGTGCGCGCCCTCGGCGAGTACCTGGCCGGTCTGCTCGCCCGCGTGAAGGGGGCGCCCGCTCCCACCCGTGGCGGCGTCGAGCTGCTCGAGCCGCTCGAGCCGGCGTGGGACGTGGGGGCGATCGCGGTGGGCTACGACGAACGCAAGGACCGCGTGGTGGTCGAGGCGACCGAGCTCCTGGAGGAGGCGCCCGAGGAGGGCGCGGAGGAGAGCGGCCCGCAGCCGGCGATGGCCCGCTTCCGCATCACCCGCGCTCAGGCCGCCGCCTTCGTGGAGCGCGCCAACGAGCTCATGAAAGGCGGGCGGCCGAGCTGCCCGATCTGCAGCCGGCCGATGGACCCGGAGGGCCACGTGTGCCCCCGGTCCAACGGTCACGTGACCCACTAGGGATGCCCGGGGGCGCGGACCCGAGCCTCGCGCTCGACCTGCTGACGCTCGGCGAGGTCACCGTGAAGGGGCGCCTGCCCCGCAGCAGCAACGCGACGTTCCTGGTCGAATGCTGCCTCGAGGGCCAGACCACGCTGGCGGTCTACAAGCCGGAGCGCGGGGAGCGCCCCCTGTGGGACTTTCCGCCCGGGCTCTTCCGCCGCGAGATCGCGGCCTACCTGCTCTCGGAGGCGCTCGGCTGGGGCCTGGTTCCTCTCACCACTCGGCGAGAAGGACCCCTGGGAGACGGCTCGCTCCAGCTCTTCGTGCCGGCCGACTTTCGCCAGCACTACTTCACGCTGCTCGAGCAGGGGGAGCACCGGGAGGCGCTCCAGCGGATCTGCGTCTTCGACCTGATCGCCAACAACGCGGACCGCAAGAGCGGGCACTGCCTCTGGGTGCCGGACGACCGGGTCTACGCGATCGACAACGGCCTCACCTTCCACGCCGAGTCGAAGCTACGCACCGTGATCTGGGACTTCGGGGAGGAGCCGATCGCGGCGCCGCTGCTGGCGGACCTCCGACGCCTGGTCGACGCGGGCCTGCCCGACGCGCTGGCCGAGCTGCTCGACGCCGAGGAGCGGCGCGCGCTCAAACGCCGCGCGCGCGGGGTGCTCCGGTCGGGGCACTTCCCGGTCGACGAGAGCGGCCTGCGCTACCCCTGGCCGCTGGTCTAGCCGTGCCGGCCGCGGCGCGTCGACGCGCCGTGGATCACGTCGCACCAGCGGCGATTCTCGTCGCCCCCCGCCTCCGCGCTCCCGGTCAGCATCGCGTCCGACATGACCCGCGCGTCGTCCACCCCTTCGCGCAGCGGCATGTGGATCGCGCACCACTGCACCTCGAGAATTTCGAGCAGGGTGTCGGCGTCGGGCTCGCAGGCGGGGCAGTATGCGCGCGCAATACGGGGGGTTTCGGCCGGTATGTCACTCAAGGCAGGGCACCACGGTGGGAAACTGCGGGACTTCCTCGCGAGTGTCGAGCGATCGCAACCTCCTGTCCGGAACTCCGAACCGGGCTCGAGCCTCACGTCCATTCTACACACCGGACTATTTCACTCCTAATTCTACCGGGTGCGAGCCCGGGCGGCGGTCGACCGCCATTCCCGGCGAGGGCGGCTGCCTACAGAAACGTCTGGTCGGGCTCGAGGCCCAGGAGGTAACGGCCGACGGTCTCGAGGTGGGCCTGGCGACCTTGGAGCTGCTGGGTCACGGTGTGGATGTCGCGGAAGCGGCGCTCGAAGGCGCTGCTCGTGAAGATGGCGCTCGAACCGGCCGCGTGGTGCACGGTATCCACCACCTGCTTGGCCTGATGGATCCCGTAGGTGGAGGCCAGGCGAATCTGCACCCGCTGCTCCAGGCTGAGCGGCAGGCCCGACCGGCTCACGTCGTCCCAGATGCGGGCCAGCGCGTCGTGCAGGAAGATGCGCGCCGCGCCCAGCTTCGCCTCGGCCTCGGCCACCTGGAACTGGATGACCCCGCTGTCGCGCAGCTGCCGCTTGGACGAGCGCGGCTCCTTGTCGCGGGCCAGCTCGACGAAGGCGTCGAGGCTGCTCCGCGCGATGCCCATCGCCACGCCGGAGAAGCCGGCCGCGTAGAGACTGCCGGAGGGGAAGCAGTAGAGCGGGCCGGGATGCCGGCGCTCGGCCGGATCGTCGCGCGACACGGTGTGCGCGCTCGGCACGAAGAGGTCGCTGACCGTGAACGCGTCGCTGCCCGTCCCGCGCAGGCCGGTCACGTGCCAGACGTCGACGATGGTCGCCTGCCTGGCCGGGAAGAGCATGGTGCGCCCGTCGGGCGTGCCGTCCGGGCGGCGGCGCGTCTTGCCGTCGGGCCCCTGGATCGGGCAGTAGCCGCCGAGCCAGGTGGCGTGCCGGCAGCCGCTGCCGAAGCTCCACGTGCCATCGATCCGGTAGCCGCCGTCGACGGCCGCCGCGCGGGCGTCGTTGCTCGGCCCCCAGGCCAGGACCGCACGCCGATCGCCGAAGATCTCGCGCCCGACCTCGGTGGGCAGGTAGGCCGCGGTCATCGAGCAGCCGGAGGCCTGGCAGAGACACCACGCGGCGCTCGCGTCGTGCTTGGCGACCTCCTCGATCACCTGGACGAAGGTGAGCGGGTCGGTCTCGCCGCCGTCCAGGAAGGCGGGCAAGAGGAGGCGGAAGAGGGAGGCGTCGTGGAGTGCCCGCAGCACCGGCTCGGGGAGCCGCCGCTCCTCCTCGGTGCGCTCGCTCAGGTCCTCGAGGAGCGGGGCCAGCGCGCGGGCCCGCTCGAGCGGGCCCGCGGCCTGGTGCGGATCCGTGTTAGTCCACTCCGAAGTCGTAGATCTTGCCCGATCCCGCCCCGAACCCGGTGGCGAGGATGAAGCCGTACTCGCCCGGCGCCAGCGCGGCGGACGGGGTCACCTTGTAGAAGCCGCGCGGATCACGCTCGATCGTCACCGGGATCTTGTCCTCGTTGCGCACGCCCATCTTCTGGGTCCCGCCGAACGGCATGAACGCCCCGCTACCGATCTTGAGGTTGCGGTCGTTGTGCTCGTCACCGGGCTTGAGCCGCACCAGCGGCGCGTCGGTCGACGAGTACGTGCTGAGGAACACCGGCTGCTTCTCGCTGATCCGGTACTGGGCCTTCTTGCCTTCCAGCACCACCTCGCTCTTGCTCTGGAAGAAGGCCATGTTGGTCTCGAGGTTGGCCGAGGTCGCGAACAGCTCGACGTACTTGCCGCCCACGAGCTGGTAGATCACGTCTTGGGTCTTGAGCGCTCCCGCCGCGAGCGCGGGTGCCGGCGGCGCGGGCGTCGCCGCCGCGCCGGTGCTCGGCGCTGCGCCGGAGCCGGCGGCCACCATGGCCTCGAGCACCTTGTCGGAGACCCCGGCCTTCTTCAGGCTCACGAGCGAGTCGGTCTTGAGGTCGAACTTGGTCGCGGTCGACTTGATCTTGCCGATGACGACCGCCTCGGGCAGGCCGGCCTTGACCATCTGGATCACCGAGTCGTTGGTGAGCACTTCCTGGGCGAGCGAGGTGGCGCCCGGCAGCGAGAGGCTGACGGCGGCCACCAGGATCAGGGTCACGACCACACGCATCATCTTCATGAGGCCTCCTGGGCGACGGGAAACGATTGGCACCGGCCGAGCCCACCCCGGCGGTCACGGTAACCGGCCATAAACTTAGGGTACTTCGTAAAGTCGGTCAATAGCGGGTCAAATCCGGCCCCGGCGGGCCAGCGGCCAGGCGGCGGGCAGCATCGCGACGAGCGCGGCCATGCCGTTAATCGCCATGGCCGCCGGCACCCCGATCCCTCCGGCGAGGAACCCGATCCAGAGGGTGCCGGCCGGCTGGGTGCCGATGCAGGCCGAGAGGATGCCCATGGCCCGCCCGCGGCTCGCCTCCGGAGCCTGCAGGAGCACCAGCGTGCTCTGCATCGCCGCGAAGGCCGACTCGCACGCCCCGATCAGCACCAGCACCGGCAGGCAGGCCCATGGCCAGCGGAGGCTCGTGAAGCCCAGCAGCAGGAACGGCGCGGCCAGGACCGCCACCCCGAAGATGCGCCCGTGCGGCAGGAAGCCGCGGCGTCCCGCGATGGCGAGCGCCCCCAGCAGCGCGCCGAGCCCATCCGCGGCCACCAGGCCGCCGAGCCACTCCGGGCCCACGCCGAGCACGTGGCGCGCGAAGACCGGCAACACGTGCTGGTAGGGGAAGAAGAGCACGTTCATCATCACGGTGATCAGCAGCACCGCGCGGACGGTGGGCTCGCGCCACGCCTCGCGGAAGCCGGCGCCGAGGCTGGCCACCACCGAGGTGACGTCGCGCCCGCTCGGCCCGCCGATGCGCCCGGCCAGGCCCATGAAGACGAGCAGGCCGATCGCGTAGAGCGCGGCGACTCCCGCGTAGCAGGGGGCGGGGCCGAGGTGGGCCAGCCCCACCCCGGCCAGCACCGGGCCGACCATCTTGGCTACCTGCATCGACACCGTCTCGAGCGAGATCGCGGTGGCCACGCGGCGCGAGCCCACCAGGGTGTAGAGCGCGGTGCGCCGCGCCGGGAAATCGAGGGCCCAGAGCACGCCGAAGAGCATCTCGAGGCCAACCAGCGGCCAGAAGCCGCCGCGGCCGGCCGCGAACACCGCGGCCAGCGTGAGCGCAGTCACGAGACCGAGCGACTGGGTGATCACCAGCACGCGCCCGCGGTGCATGCGATCGGCCACGAGGCCGGTGAACGGGCCCAGCACCATCATCGGGGCGGAGCGGGCGAACGCGGCCAACCCCACCATGAAGGGCGAGTCGGTGAGCTGGAACGCGAGCCAGCCGAGCAGGATGAGATCCATCCAGCGCGCCCCGTTGACGCAGAGGCCCGAGAGCCAGAGGCGGCGGTAGGGGCGCTCGCGCAGGACGGACGCGAACGCCTGAGTGGCGGCCAGGGCGGCCGCCGGCGGAGCGACGCTGCTCACCGCGTAGGGATACCACGGAAGGCGGCCCGAGGGGAACCGGCGCGCTCGACTATTGACACGGCCGGCGATGCCGGACGATTATTCCGAGACCCCGAGCCAACCGCATGACCTCCGCCCCCCTCGTTCCGCGTATCACGGGCCTCCCGAAGTAGCGGAACCGATGCCACCTTCCGGCACGGCGAGGCATCTCGGCGCGGCGCTGTCCGCGGGCCTGGCGTGCGGCGCCCTCTGGTTCCTGTTCGCGAGCATGATCCTCGACGTCGTCCGGCCGGGAGGGGTGGTCGTGCCCGCCCTCGTCCTCGGGGCCGTGGCGGGCCTCGCGGTGGCCGCGTTCTGCTGGCGTCCCGGCTCCGCCAGGCAGATCTGGGGCCGAGTGATTCTAACGATTGGCTTTCACGCCCTCGCGCTGCCGGCCGTGGCCGCCATCGCGTTCGGGGCGACCGCGATCTGGCCCCCTCCCGAGACGGCCGACCTCGGGCTCAGCATGGACGTCTTCGGGGTGCGGCTGGTCGGCACCCCGACGACGGTGCGGGTGGGCTTCGGCGGCTTCGTCCTCGGTGTCCTCCTCGTCGTGATCGGCGAGCGCGCCCTGGGGCGCCGCCGCATCCCGGACCAGATGCCACGCCCCGGGCGGCTTCCCCGCTGAGAGCATCCCGCCCATTCGAACGGTCATGGTCGCGCTGCGCTTGGTAGCCGGCGCGCTCTGTCTTTCGCTCCTCGCGCCGGGCGCGCGCGCGGCATCCGAGCGCGCCGCATTCTTTCTCTCGACCGAGTTCTACGGCCCTCTCGGCTACGCCAATCCCGACGCCGCCCTGACCCTGCGCAACGGCATGGCCAACATGGTCGCGCTGTGGCCACCCGCGGACGCCGGCATGCAGCGCTTCGTCATGAGCCGCGACATCCGCCTCAATTTTCTCCTGCAGGCCGCGACTCACGTGAGCCGCGACTCCGCGGCTTCGATCGAGAGCCAGCGCCTCGCCGCGGCCGGTATCTGCACCGCGCAGCCGGCCCGGGGCCACCTCTGGAGCTTGATGATCGAGTGGGACCAGAGTGGTGGCGCATGGGTGCCGAACGGGCGGCCACGATACGGGGGGCTGACGCGTGCGCAGGCGCACGGGCGCTTCGCCGACTACTACCTCAAGCAGTCTCCCCCGCTCGCCACCTACCTGCGCCAGCCCGCGACGGCGCGGCCGTGCCGGCTCGCCGCCGTCACCGACTATTCCCCGAACGCGTTCGACGCCTACGAGTGGGGCGTCGACGTCGGCCTGCTCGAGCGCGGCGTCGACGAGCTCGGAGACGTCGCGACCGGCATCGCCTTCATGCGCGGCGCCGGCCGTCAATACGATCGCCCCTGGGGCATCGACCTCTCGACGTGGCGCACGGCGGCAGACTCCGCCACTCGCTTCGACGCCGAGGGGAAGCAGACGGGCGGATGGTCGCCGAGCTATCTGCGTCGGCACATGTACGCGGCGTACATGGCGGGCGCGCATATCCTCCAGATCGAGCCGACGGTCTTCTACGGGGCGGGCGGGTCAGCCAATCCGTTCGGACTCACCGTGAAGCGGTTCGCCGATTTTGCATTGAGGCGGCATCCCGACGTGGGGGCGCCGGCGGTCCCGACCGCGCTGATGCTCGATGTGCACAGCGGCTTCGACCCCAAGCACGGGCCGCACAACCAGCAGCACGCGGTCTGGTACCAGGACGTCGCCTATTCTTCCGGCGACTTCATGATCGACAACTTCTTGAAGCTCGCCTACCCGGATCACTGGCGGCACGGCACCGCGCCGGGCGCGCCCTTCTCGACGCCGAGCGGCTACCAGCGGTTCCTGGCGTCCGGCGGCGATCCCAGGCCCTTCGAGCCGATGCCGTCGACCCGCTGGGGCGACACGTTCGACGTGGTGCTCAACACCGCGCCGCCGAGCGCGCTGCGGCGCTACAAGGTCATCGTGCTCCTGGGCGACGTCGTCATCGACGCGCGTCTCCGCCCGGATCTCGAGTCGTGGGTGCGGGCCGGGGGGACGCTCGTCGTCAACGTCGGACAGGTGACGAGCGCGGACGAGACGCTCCTCGGCGTCCGCCTCGGCAGCGCGGAGCGGGGCGGCACGACCTCGCGATGGCTATCCGACGGGGCCGCGTTCACCGAGCCGCCCTTCAGGTACAAGTCGGTCGCACCCGTCGCCGCGCGCGTCCTGGCGACCTCGGGCGACGGCGCCCCGCTGATCACCTCGAACGCGGTCGGGGCGGGACGGGTGATCCTCACGACGCCCGACCACCTGCAGACGACCGCGCGCGATCGGCTGCTGGACGTCGGCGCTCGTCTGTTCGACCACCTGCA
>DASZJM010000379.1:0-7918 GCA_035948165.1 Candidatus Methylomirabilota bacterium | reverse complement strand
CGGGGCAACGTGCTCGCCATCACCGCCGGCCTGCTCGCCACCGTGGTGGTCGGCAAGCTCCACCTCACGATCCTGAACGGGCTCGCCCCGTGGGTCGGGATGGCCCCGACCTTCCAGCAGCCGGGATGGATCCCGGAGGTCGCGTTCACGTGGTGGGCGATGATCGGCGCCCTGGTGGTGTTCGCCATCGGCGTCCTGTTCCGGACGCCGGAGCCGGTGCGCGCGGCGATCGCGCGGCACGCGCGCCAGGCCGAGCTCGCCGAGTCGGTCCCGCTCGCCCTGCGGGATCAGGGCCGCGGCCCGGCCTGACCGCGCTCGGGGACGCGAGCCGGCTACGCTACTCGATCACCTGGTCCGCCCGGAGCAGGAGCGATTGCGGGATCGCGAGCCCGAGCGCCCTGGCCGCCTTGGCATTGACGATCAGCTCGAACTTCGTGGGCTGCTCGACGGGAAGATTGGCCGGCCGCGCTCCCTTCAGCACTCGGTCGACGAGCGCCATGGCCCGCCTCACCAGTGCCGGGACGTCGGGACCGTAGGACACGAGCCCGCCCGCCTCCACCCAGTTACGCGCTCCGTACACCGCGATCAGACCCTTGCCGTGGACCGCATCGACGAAGGGCCGCACCTGGGCCAGGGTGATCGGGTCTCCCAGGACGACCAGGCCGCGATCCGGTCCACTCTCGACGAGCGCGGCGTCGACGTCGCGCGGAGTACGAACCTCGACGGAGCGGAGCGTGATTCCAAGTTTCCGGGCGCCCCGCTGCACCTCGTTCCAGTACGCCGGCGGCCGTCCCCAGACCGGACTCCAGAGGACGCTGACGCGCGAGACGGTCGGGGCCACCTCCTTCAAGATCTCGAGGCGTTTGGCCCAGATCTCCGGCCCCACGTCGACGGTCACGCCCGTGACGTTGTCGCCCGGCCGGGCCAGGCTCGAGATGAAGCGCGACTGGACCGGATTGACCGCGAGGAGCATGACGATCGGGATCGTCTTCGTCGCGCGCATGACGGCCGCCGTCGATTCGTTGGCTCCCGTGACGATGACGTCGGGGCTCTGGCGGACCAGCTCATCGGCGAGGTCCGACGATCGGTCGCTCTGACCATCCGTCCATCGCAGATCGAGCGAGACGTTCTGCCCGTCCTGGTAGCCGAGCTCGCGGAGGGCCTCGCGGATCAGGGAAGGGGATCCCGGAGGGGGCGGCGAGAAGTCCAGGAGCGCTGCGATCCGTCTCGGACCTTTCGGGCGCTGCGCCTCTCCCGCGAGCGGCGCCGCGAGCAGGCCGCCCGCCAAGGTCCCGACGAACGCGCGCCGGCCCACTATCGATTTCAAGCCGGGGACCTCATGCCGGGGGTCTCATGCCGGACGGAGTCTAGCAAACGCGCCGACTCGTTTCTCGGGTGGCGGTGAACCGCCGTTCAGTGCTATCCTTCGGCAACCGAGCCACCCCCCGAGACACCGAAGGAGAGGGCCTATGTCGAGCACGTACCTCTACCGGTTGCCCGTCGAGCAGACGGAGTGGAAGGTCGACGGCCAGACCACCACCGCGTTCACCTGGGAGTACGAGGACGGCAGCGACGACCTCCTGCGTCTCTACGCCAAGGGGAAGAAGCAGCAGTGGGACGCGGCCGAGCGGCTCGACTGGTCGCAGGAGGTCGATCCCGACAACCCGATGGGCATGTCGGACCGGACCATCGCGATCCACGGGACCGATCTCTGGAACAGCCTCGACGAGAAGGAGCGCGTCCACATCCGGCGCAACCTCCAGGCCCACTCCCTCTCCCAGTTCATGCACGGTGAGCAGGGCGCGCTGATCGCCACCGCCAAGATCGTGCAGACGGTGCCGTCGTACGAGGCGAAGTTCTACGCCGCGACCCAGGTGATGGACGAGGCGCGGCACGTGGAGGCCTACTCCCGGCTGCTCCACGAGAAGTTCAAGATGGCGTACCCGATCACCGGCACGCTGGCCAAGCTGCTCGAGGCCACCATCACCGACCGGCGCTGGGACATGACCTACCTCGGCATGCAGATCCTGATCGAGGGGCTCGCCCTGGCCGCCTTCCAGCGCATCCGCGATAATTCCTCAAACAACCTTTGTGCTGCAGTCAACGCCTACGTCATGCAGGACGAGGCGCGCCACGTGGCCTTCGGGCGGCTCGCGCTGCGCGAGTACTACCCGCAGCTCACCGACGCGGAGCGCGACGAGCGCGAGGAGTTCGTGGTCGAGGCCTGCTACCACATGCGCGATCGCTTCAACCAGAAGGAGGTCTGGGAGAACCTGGACCTCCCGGTCCAGGAGTGCATCGCGGCGGTGGACCAGTCGGACACCATGAAGCAGTTCAGACGGCGTCTTTTTACTCGGATAGTCCCCACCGTGAAGGACATCGGGCTCTGGGGCCCCCGGGTGCGCCGGGCCTACGAGGACATGGGCGTCATGGAGTTCGCGGAGGTCGACGCGGCCGCGATCCTGGACAACGACAACCGGGTGGCCGAGGAGTTCGACGCCAAGCAGTTCGTCCAGCAGCAGCTCGACCAGGCCTAGGCCAGGTCGAAGAGGAGGAAGTGGGCGGGCTCGACCGCCACGATCTCGAGCCCGCTCTCCTGGCTCACCGCCGCGCCGTCGCCCGCCGCCAGCGCGGTGCCGTTCAGCTCGACCCGCCCGCTCACCATCTGGAGCCACGCGTGCCGCCCCTCCGCGAGGGCGTGCTTCACCCGCTCGCCGGGTAGGAGGCGCGAGGCGTAGAGATCCGCGTCCTGGTGGATGGTCACGCTGCCCTCGCGCCCGTCGAGCGAGGCCACCAGGCGCAGGACGCCCCGCTCCTCCGCCTCCGGGATCGCCTTCTGCTCGTAGCCGGGCGCGAGCCCGCGACGGTCGGGCAGGAGCCAGATCTGGAGGAAGTGCACCGGCCGCTCGCGCTGGCCGTTGAACTCGCTGTGGGTGATCCCGGTGCCCGCGCTCATGCGCTGCACGTCGCCCGGCACGATGGTGGAGCGGTTGCCCATGCTGTCGGCGTGGGCGAGCGCGCCCTCCAGCACGTAGGTGATGATCTCCATGTCCCGGTGCGAGTGGGTGCCGAAGCCCTTGCCCGGCGCGACCCGGTCCTCGTTGATGACCCGGAGCGAGCGGAAGCCCATGTGGGCGGGGTCGTCATAGTCCGCGAACGAGAAGGTGTGCGAGGTGTCGAGCCAGCCGTGGTCGAAGTGGCCGCGCTCGGCGGCGGGACGCTTCACGATCATCGCGCGCTCCTGTTCGAGTGCCACGTGTTCGAGTGAGGGTTGCCTTACAGTCACATGATACGCCCCGGTCCAAATCGGTTCCCGCGCGGGTATCATCGGACCGTGAGGGGGACCATGAGGGGGACCAAGAGGGAGACCATGACGGCTTCCGCGGCGTCGCCCGGCGGTGATCATGGCGTCCGGCTCTTCGCCATTGCGGTCTCCCTGGTGGTGTCGCTCGGGCTCCTCGCCGCGAAGTTCTACGCCTACCGGCTGACCGGCTCCACCGCGATCCTCTCCGACGCGCTCGAGTCCATCGTCAACGTGGTGGCCGCGGTGTTCGCCATCGGAGCGCTCATCTTCGCGGGCCGCCCCGCCGACCGGAACCACCCGTACGGGCACGGCAAGATGGAGTTCCTGAGCGCGGCCTTCGAGGGTGGCCTCATCGCGTTTGCCGCGGTGCTGATCGTCTACGAGGTCATCCAGAGCCTGCTCGTGGGCGTCACCCTGCGATCCCTCGACCTGGGGGTGGCGGTGGTGCTGGGGGCGGGGGTGGTGAACCTGCTCCTCGGGCTCTACCTCCTGCGCACCGGCCGCACCTACGAGTCGCTCGCCCTCGTCGCCGACGGGCGGCACGTCCTCAGCGACTTCTACACCAGCGCGGGGGTCGTGGTGGGGCTGCTCCTGGTCTACGCCACCGGCATCGGCTGGCTCGATCCGGTGGTGGCGGCGGTGGTGGCGCTCAACCTCATGTGGACCGGGGTGCGCCTGGTGCGCCAGGCCGCCTCCGGGCTCCTTGACGAGGAGGACACCGGTCTCCTGGACCGCCTGCTCGGGGTCCTGCAGCCCCACCTGGGTCAGGGGGTGATCCGTGTGCACCACCTGCGCGCGATCCGGTCCGGCCGCTTCCATCACGTGGACGCCCACCTGGTGGTGCCCGAGTTCTGGTCGGTGGAGCGCTCCCACGAGCTGGCCGAGGATCTCGGCGAGCGCGTCATGAAGGAGCTGGGGGTGGAGGGCGAGATGCTGCTCCACACCGATCCCTGCCATCGTATCTACTGCCGGATGTGCGATCTCGAGGATTGCGTGATCCGCCGCGATCTCTTCACGGGCCGGCCCCCGCTGACCCTGGACGAGGCGGTTCAACCCGACATGCCCCGCGGGAGACCATGAGCGACGACCTGCTGGAGCGCGTGCGCGCCCGCGCGCGCGACAATGCGTTCTGGCGGTACCTGGGCGTGGAGGTGGCGGAGGCGGGCGAGGGGCGGGTGCGCCTGCTGGTGCGGGCGCGCGACGAGATCCGCAACGCGCCGGGCGCGCCGCTCCACGGCGGCGTCTTCGCGGCGCTGACCGACATGGCGGTGGGCGGCGCGCTCTCCACCATGCACGACGCCTCCGCGGGCGGGGTCGGGCAGGTCACGCTCGACATGAACGTGAGCTTCATCGGGGCGGGCAGCGGCGACGTCTACGCGGAGGGGCGCATCCTGCGCCGGGGGCGGGCGGTGGCGTTCGGGGAGGCCACCATCACCGACGCGGACGGCAAGCTGCTCGCGGTGGGCCGGGCCACCTACATGATCGTGGCCGGAAAATAACCCTCTCCCCTCAGGGGAGAGGGCAGGGTGAGGGGCCGAGGGTGAGCGGCTACGTCAGCAAGCGCGCCATCACCGCGTCGAGCTGGCTTCGCCGCCAGCCGTAGGCGGTCACCGCGGCCACGCCGGGCGCGAGGTACTCCGCGTCCCACGGGTCGCGCATCAGCACCACCGCCAGCCGCTTCGCCCCCGCCTGGCAGGCTTCGAGCAGCGCCTTGTTCGACGCGTAGAGATGCGCGTCGTAGAGGAAGAGCACGGTGGCGTCGGCGGCCGCCGACGCGGCGCGCGCCTGCTCGATCTCGTCCGCGGTCGGCTCGACGCCCACCACCGTCACCTCCGGGCGCACCCCGAGCGGCGCCATCGCCTCGCGCAAGTAGCGGGGCTCGTCCTGCATGACCGGCTCGATGGTGATGCGCGCGGCCAGGGCGGAGAGCCGCGGGAAGATCGCGGCCACCCGCCCGTTGAGCGCGGGCTTCCACCCGGCCCCGGGCGCGGCCACCATCGTGACCGCGCGTGCGGCCATGGCCCGGGCCAGCGGTTCGCCGTCGCCCTCCGCGTGCGGGTCGCCGCCGGCGAACCGCTCGGGCCGCTTGGCGTCGAGCGCGTCGAGGCGCGCCATGCTGCGCTCCAGCGCGCGGACGCTCAGCGTCTTGTCGCGGTACGCGGCGACCACCGCCTCGTAGGCGGCGCGCTGGGCCGGCGCGGTGTGGCAGACCAGCAGCAGGTCGTGGCCGGCCGCCGCGGTGCGCACCGCCGCCTCGCCCATCGGGCAGAGCGCGGCAATCGCGCCCATCTCCAGATCGTCGGAGACGATGACGCCGCGGTAGCGCACCTGGCCGCGCAGGTAGTCCTCCACGATCAGCTTGGAGAAGGTGGCGGGCATGCGCTCGGTCGGGTCGAGGTTCGGGTAGAGCGGGTGCGAGGTCATCACGCAGTCGACCCCCGCCTCCATCGCGGCCATGAACGGGACGAGGTGGACCGCGTGCATGTCGCCCCAGTCGGAGTCGATCACCGGCAGGCCCAGGTGCGCGTCGACCGGGGCGTGCCCCTTGCCCGGGAAGTGCTTGGCGCAGGCCGAGACGCCGGCCGACTGCATGCCGCCGATGCGGGCCGCGCCCAAGCGGGCGACCCGTTGCGGGTCCTTGCCGTAGGAGCGGATGCCGATGTTCGGGCTGTAGCGCTCGGTGAGCACGTCGAGGCACGGGCCGAAGTTGACGTCGACGCCCAGGCGGCGCAGCTCGCGTCCCTCGATCTGCCCCTGGCGCGCCACCATCGCCTCCTCGCCCGCGGTGCCGGCGGTGAGGTTGTCCGGGAAGATCGTCACGCCCTGGTTCAGCATGATGATGCGGCCGCCCTCGTGGTCGGTGGTGATGAGCAGCCGCCGCCCGACCCCGTCCTCCAGTCGCCGGATGAAGCGCAGGAAGCGCTCCGGGGTCTCGAAGTTGCGCCGGTAGAGCATCAGGCCGCCCGCGTGGATGTCCCGCAGCAGGCGCACGTCGTCGTCGGTGGCGTCGGGCCCGGGCAGGCCCACGATGAGCTGCCGTCCCACCATCGCTTCGAGGCTCATGCAGTCCTCCTGCGCCGGATGCGCGCGGTGACGATGCCGACCCCCATCAGGCCGAGCCCGGTGCCGACCAACATCACCGGCTGGGCGCCCGCGTCGACCAGCGGGCCGAGCGCGGCGGTGCCGGCGGCCACGCCGGCGAAGAGACAGAAGGGAAAGAGGGAGAATGCCTTGCCGCGCGCGGCCTGGCTGATCTCGGTGGCGTGCACCTGCAGCGTGGTGTGCAGGCCCACGAAACCGAGCCCGAGCAGCAGCATGGCCGCCGCGAAGATCACCCACGTGTCGAGCCGGGCGCCGGGCGGCGCGATCATCAGCAGGGCCACGCCCATCGCGAGCCCGCCGGTCCACGCGAGGCCGCCCTCGGAGAAGCGGCGACGCATCGGGCCCATGAGCGCGCCGCCCACCATGGTGCCGACCCCGAAGAGCGCGATCAGCAGGCCGACACCCATCTGGTTCAGCCGGTAGCGCTCGGCCGCGTAGGCGCCGAGGTAGGTGACCACGCCCCAGAGCAGGAAGCCCTCCGCGAAGATCGCCAGGTAGACGGTGCGCGCGAACGGGTCGCGCAGGAAGTCGACGAAGCGGGCCACCGGCTCGACTTCCTCGGCGTCGCGCGCGGGGCGGTCGGGCGGGAGCCGCCAGAGGAGTGCGACGGGCACGAGCCCCACCACCGCGTAGGCGAGCAGCATCGCGCGCCAGGAGAGCAGGTGGGCCACCAGCCCGCCGATGGCGGCGGAAAACGCGAGCCCGGCCGAGGTCACGATCGAGAACCGGCCCACCACCACCTGCCGCCGCGTGTACGCCACGGTGTCGCCGATGTAGACGATGGTCAGCGGGATGACCGAGCCCGCGAACAGGCCGGCGAGCAGGCGCACCAGCACGAACTGCCACGTGGTGGCGCAGAGCGCGGAGAGCGCGGTGCACGCGCTCCAGCCGAGCGCGGCCAGCCGGACCACCGGCACGCGGCCGCGGCGATCGGAGAGCGGGCCGTAGACGAGCTGCCCCGAGCCGTAGGCGAGCGCGTAGCTGGTCATGGCGAGCCCGACCCCGCCCGCGGTGGCGTGCAGCGACCCCGCGATGGAGGGCAGCACCGGGGCGATGATGCGCAGATCCACCGAGACCACGAAGGCGAGCACGAACAGCAGCGCGAGGGCATTCATCCGCTCATCGATAGAGGAGATAGGGCCGCCGGGCCCGCACGAACGCGGCCAGGCCGGGACGCCACGAGGCCTCGAGGCGCGCGAGCGGCACGCCCCGCTCGATCGCTCGGCGGATCCGGTCGGTGCCGCAGAGCAGGTCGATCGGGAGCGTCTTCCACTGGAACTCGTAGGGCGGACGCTTCCAGCGGAACCCGCGCGGGGCCTGGCGGCGCGCCTCGACGATCAGGGCCAGGTAGGCCCCGAAGGAGCGGAAGCGGTCCCAGTCGGTCACGTGCACCTGCACGCCCTCGCAGGTGCGGCGGGCCCACTTGTGGAACGCGGGCTCGAAGGAGGCGGCGCGGAAGCGCACGCCGGGGATCCGCCGGCGCTCGAGCGCGGCGGCCAGGCGCGCGCCGTC
>DASZJM010000378.1:0-2281 GCA_035948165.1 Candidatus Methylomirabilota bacterium | reverse complement strand
CGGCGCGAGTCCCGCGGTGATGGCGACCAGCGTGGCCACCCCGCTCGAGCGCCACCTCGGCACCATCGCCAACGTGACCGAGATGACCTCGAGCAGCGCGCTCGGCTCGACCCGCATCACGCTGCAGTTCGGCCTCGACCGCGACATCAACGGGGCGGCGCGCGACGTGCAGGCCGCGATCAACGCGGCCCACGCCGACCTGCCCGCGAGCCTGCGCTCCAATCCGACCTACCGGAAGGTCAACCCGGCCGACGCCCCCATCATGATCCTGGCCCTCACCTCCACCACCCTCAGCCAGGGGCAGCTCTACGACGCGGCCGCGACGATCCTGCAGCAGAAGCTCTCGCAGGTCTCCGGCATCGGCCAGGTGGACCTGGGCGGCAGCTCGCTGCCCGCGGTGCGGGTGGAGCTCGAGCCCCGCGCGCTCTTCCGCTACGGGATCGGGCTCGAGGACGTGCGCGCGGCCATCGCGGCGGCCAACGCCAACAGTCCCAAGGGCGCCATCGAGGTGGGCGGACGCCACTACCAGCTCTACACCAACGACCAGGCGCGGCGGGCCGACCAGTACAAGGGGCTCGTGATCGCCTACCGCCACGGCGCGGCGGTGCGCCTCTCCGACCTCGCCGAGGTGGTGGACTCGGTGGAGGACCTGCGCAACCAGGGTCTCGCCAACGGGCGGCCGTCGGTGCTGGTGATCCTCTCGCGCGAGCCGGGCGCCAACATCATCGACACCGTCGACCGGGTGAAGGACGTGCTGCCCCAGCTGCGCGCGTCGATTCCCGCGGGGGCCGAGCTCGCGGTGGCCTCCGACCGCACCACCACCATCCGGGCCTCGCTGCGCGACGTGGAGTACACGCTGGCCATCGCGATCGCGCTCGTGATCCTGGTGGTGTTCGTGTTCCTGCGCAGCGTGCGGGCCACCATCATTCCCGGGGTCGCGGTGCCGATCTCCCTGATCGGGACCCTCGGGGTCATGTACCTGCTCGGCTACAGCATCAACAACCTCTCCCTGATGGCGCTGACCATCGCCACCGGCTTCGTGGTGGACGACGCGATCGTGGTGATGGAGAACGTGACCCGCTACGTCGAGGCGGGCGTGCCGCGCCTCGAGGCCGCGCTGCGGGGCGCGGCCGAGGTGGGCTTCACCGTGCTCTCGATGAGCCTCTCCCTCATCGCGGTCTTCATCCCGATCCTCCTGATGAGCGGCATCCTGGGCCGTCTCTTCCGCGAGTTCGCGATCACCCTGTCGGTCGCGATCCTGGTGTCGCTCGCGGTCTCGCTCACCACCACCCCGATGATGTGCGCCTACTTCATCCCCGACCGGCCCGAGCGCCGCGGCCGCCTCTACCGCTGGAGCGAGCGCGGCTTCGACTGGCTGGTGGCCGCGTACGGCCAAACCCTCGACTGGGCCCTGCGGCACTCCCTCGCGGTGGTGCTCATCCTGGCCGGGGTGCTGGCCCTCAACGCCTACCTCTACCTCGTCATCCCCAAGGGCTTCTTCCCGCAGCAGGACACCGGCCGGCTCATCGGCCGCATCCAGGCCGACCAGAGCACGTCCTTCCAGCTCATGCGCGGCAAGCTGCGGCAGTTCGTCGACGTGGTGCGGGAGGATCCCGCGGTCGACGCGGTGGTGGGCTTCACCGGCGGCGGCCAGACCAACGGCGGGTCGGTCTTCGTCTCGCTCAAGCCCCGCGCGGAGCGCGGCGTGTCGGTCGACCAGGTGATGGCGCGCCTGCGCGGCAAGCTCGCGCGGGTGCCGGGCGCCACCCTGTTCCTGCAGGCGGTGCAGGACATCCGGGTGGGCGGCCGGCAGAGCAACGCGCTCTACCAGTACACGCTGCAGGGCGACTCCCTCGACGACCTGCGCGCCTGGACGCCCCGGCTGGCCGAGGCGCTCGGCCGCGTGCCCGAAATCGTCGACGTCAACTCCGACCAGCAGGACCGCGGGCTCCAGGTCACGGTGCAGATCGACCGGCCCACCGCCTCGCGCCTCGGCATCAGCGCGAGCCAGATCGACAACACGCTCTACGACGCCTTCGGCCAGCGCCAGGTTTCCGTCATCTACAATCCGCTCAACCAGTACCACGTGATCATGGAGCTGGCGCCCGAGTACTGGCAGCGTCCGGAGTCCCTCCGCACGCTTTATCTCGCCGGCACGGCGTCCGCAGGGCGTTCCGGCCCGACCGCGGCGCTGGCGGCGGCCGGCGCCGCCACGACCGGTTCGCAGGCGGGAACCTCGATCTCGGCGGTGGCGACGGCGACGTCCGGGAGCGAGGTGCCG
>DASZJM010000377.1:0-3712 GCA_035948165.1 Candidatus Methylomirabilota bacterium | reverse complement strand
GAGGACCGCCTGGGCGCCCACATCGTGGATCTCTCCAACACCGACGCGGAGGGCAAGCTGATGGGCTGGGAGGACCGCCGGATGCTCTACCAGTCCGGCAACCAGCTCTGGCACAGCGACAGCTCGTTCAAGCCGGTGCCGGCGCACTCCTCCGCGCTCTCCGCGCGCGTGATCCCGCCGGAGGGCGGCGAGACCGAGTTCGCGAGCATGCGGGTGGCCTACGAGCACCTCGACGAGGACGTACGACTCGACGCAACTGTACGCCGCGACTTGGATCGGCTAATAGTCGTGCACAGCTTCGGCTTCTCGCGCAGCCTCATCGATCCCGGCATCGGCACCGAGATCGGCCGCGACTACCCGCCGGTGCGCCACGCCCTGGTGCGGGCGAACCCGCGCAACGGGCGCCGCTCGCTCTACATCGGCTCGCACGCCTGGTTCGTCGAGGGCCTCGGGCTCGACGAGAGCCGCATCCTGATCGCGCGTCTGCTCGAGCAGACCACGCGGCCGGATCGGGTGTACCGGCACCGCTGGCAGGTGGGAGACCTGGTGATGTGGGACAACCGCTGTGTGCTGCACCGCGGGCGGCCGTGGGACAGCGCGCGCCACAAGCGGGTCATGCATCGCACCACGGTGGCGGGCGACGGGCCCACCGCGGATCCCGCCTACCTGGGCTGAGCGAGGAGGGAGAAACCGGCGACCCGGTCCGGATCTCGCGGACCGGGTCGCCGCCCTGCGATCGATCTAGCCGGCGCTGGGCTGGCTCTCCTCCGCGGCCGCGGGCTCGTGGCTCCCGTCGTCGGGCGCCATGCCGCGCATGCCCGGGCCCTGCGGCCCGCGATGCTGCCACCGCTGGGTCAGCAGCGTGCGCAGCTTCTCGCGCTGCTCCGGCGTCAGCACCTGGCGGCTCTGCTCCATGGTGCGGATCCGCGCCACGCGCCCATCCGCGCGCAGCTTCTCGATCTCCCGCACCTTGGTCTCGATCTTGGACAGGTCCCGCGGCTTGTTGGCGTCCGCGGGGTCCGGCATCATCATCGTGCGCAGGTCCAGCTCGGCCAGCCGGCGATCGGCCTGGCGCTTGATCGCGTCACGCTTGCCGTCGATGCCGAGCTTGCGCAGGCTGTCGACCTGCGCCGGGGTCAGGGCCAGCTCCTGACGATGACGGAGCGCCAGCCCCGCGAGCGAGAAGCGGTGCATCTTGTGTCGGTGCCAGCCCCCGTGGCCGTGCATCGACCCCTGGCCCCGGGAGCTCATTCCCGGGCCGGGCTGCGAGGGGTTCGACTGCGCCTGCGTGAGTTGGACCTCGGGTCCCTGCGGGGTGTCGGACGGCGTCTGTGCCGCCGCGGGCAGGGTCATGCCTGCGACCAGTGCCAGGCCACCGAGTGTCCCGGCGAGCGTGCTGGCCAGTGCTCTGCGTGCCTTCATGGCATCTTCCTCCTTGCCCGTCATGGCGGGCGTTTCGGCAACGGGGCCCCCGGGGGTCCCCGGTAGGTTCCACCCTTCTACCCAGACAGACGAGTGACCCGCGCGACGCGTTGACACCGGGGGAGAGGGGGGCCGGGCGCCCGGTCAGGAGGCGACGGCAGCGGCGACCTGGCGGGAGACCAGGCGGGCGTAAAGGCCCCGTCGCCGCAGGAGTTCCTCGTGCCGGCCCTGCTCGATGACGCGCCCCTCGTCGAGCACCACGATCCGGTCGGCCGCCCGCACGGTGGAGAGGCGGTGCGCGATGACCACGGTGGTGCGGGTGCGGGCCAGGCTCACCAGGGCCTCCTGCACCACCTGCTCGTTGACCGCGTCCAGATGGGAGGTGGCCTCGTCCAGGATCAGGACCGGGGCGTCGCGGAGGAACGCGCGCGCGATCGCGACCCGCTGCCGCTGGCCGCCCGAGAGCTGGAGCCCGCGCTCGCCCACCTGCGTGTCGAGGCCGTCGGGCAGCCCGGCCACCAGGGGACCCAGCGCGGCCCGCTCGATGGCGGCGGCCAGCTCGGCCGGCCGCGCGTCGGGCCGCGCGATGCGGATGTTGCCGCCGAGCGTGTCGTTGAAGAGGTGCGTGTCCTGCGCCACCAGCGCGATGTGGCGCCGCAGGTCCTCCAGCGCCCACGCGCGGAGGTCGTGGCCGGCCAGCGTGATCGCGCCCTGGTCCGGATCCCAGAAGCGTAGGAGCAGGCTCGCGATGGTGGTCTTGCCCGCGCCGGACGGGCCGACCAGCGCGACGGTGGCGCCGGCCGGCACCGAGAACGACACGGAGGCGAGCGCGGGCCGCCGCCGTCCCGGATACGTGAACGTGACGTCCTGCAGCGCGATGGCGCCCGCGTCATCTCGCCGCGGTCCCGGGATCGCGACCCCGGGCCCGTCCACGATGCGCACCGGCTCGGCGTGCACCGCGTGCACGCGGCGGGTGGCCGCGAGGGTGTCGGCGAGCTGGCGGCCGACCTGCGCGATCTCCCAGACCGGCACGAACGCGGACATCGCGAGGAGGGTGAGGAGCGGCAGCATCGCGCTCTCGAGCCGCCCACCGCTCACGAGCCACGCGCCCACCACGGTCACCGCGAGGCCGCCGAGCCCGGTGGCCGCGTCCTGCAGCGCGGACTGGCGCGCGAGGTCCGCGAGGAAGGGCATCCGCGCGTCCGCGTAGTCGGCGGCCCGCGCCGCGAGTGCCTCGCCGCGCCGCGCCTCCTGCTGGAACGCCACGATCTCGGCCAGGCCCTGCACCGAGTCGACCGCGTGCGCGTTCAGCTCGCCGGAGGCCTCGCGGGCGCGCCCGCCCAGGCGGTCGATGCGCGCGCGTCCGAGCACCGGGCTGAGCGCGGCGTAGGCCAGGAACGGCAGCACCGCGACCGCCATCGGCCACCCGAAGACGGCGAGGGTGGTCAGCACCACCGCGGGCACGAGCACCGCGACCAGGCCCGGGGTGATGGTGTGGGCGAAGAAGTACTCGATCAGCTCGATGTCGTGGGTGGCCACCCCGAGCAGATCGCCGGTGCGGCGCGCCGACAGGTAGGCGGGCCCGAGCGCCACCAGCTTGCGGAAGAAGCGCATGCGCATGTCGGCGAGGAGGCGGTAGGCCATGTCGTGCGCGAGCCAGGACTCGAGCCAGTGCAGCACGCCCGCGGCGGGCGCAACGAGCAACAGGGTGATCAGCAGCCCGCGGGTCGGCGCGCCGCGGCTCACCGCGCGCACGACGAGCGCGCTCAGCAGTCCCACTCCGACGAGAGCGGCCACGCGGGCCACCCCCAGCACGAAGGTGACGACGAGACGGGCGTGATAGCCGGCGGCCAGGCCGAAGAGGATGCGGCCGACCTCGCGCCAGCCCGGTCCCGCCGCGCGCAGGACCGCGGGCGCGTCCGCGCCGCCGGCTCCGACGCTCTCGTCGCCGGCGACGACGTCTTCGGAGGCGGCGCCGGGGGGCGCGTCGTCGGCCAGCTCGTCGTCGCGGCCCCCGCCGCCGGCCTGGCCGGCCATCAGTCGACGGTAGACGCCGTCGCGCGCCATGAGGGTCGCGTGCGTGCCGCTCTCCGCGACCGCGCCGTCGTCCAGGACCAGGATACGATCGGCTCCGATGATGCTCGAGAGTCGGTGGGCGAAGATCAGGGTGGTGCGCCCTCGCATCAGGCGGTCGAGCGCCTCCTGGATCGCGGCCTCGCTCTCCGCGTCGACCGACGAGAGCGCCTCGTCCAGGATGAGGATCGGCGCGTCGCGCAGCAGCGCGCGGGCG
>DASZJM010000376.1:0-31238 GCA_035948165.1 Candidatus Methylomirabilota bacterium | reverse complement strand
CCCGAGGCCGGTTGCGGCTATGCTACGACCCGCCGCCCGGGGCGGCCACTGGGGGATCCGGAGTCTGACCGCCGTCCTGCTGCTCTACGCGCTCACCCTGTTCACGGGAGCCACGCTGCTCTTCGTGATGCAGCCGATGGTGGGCAAGATGATCCTGCCGCTCCTGGGCGGCACCCCCGCGGTGTGGAGCACGTGCATGGTGTTCTTCCAGGCCGCGCTCCTCGGTGGCTACGCCTACGCGCACCTCCTCGCCGCCCGCCTGCGGCCCGCGCGCCAGGTCCTCGTCCACCTGATCGTCCTCGCGCTGCCGTTCGCGGTCCTCCCGCTCGCGGTGAACTCGCGCCTGCTGCGTGGCGGCGAGGCCAACCCGGTGCTCGACGTCCTCACCATCCTGTCGCTCTCGGTGGGCCTTCCGTTCCTGGTGGTGAGCGCCACCGCCCCGCTGCTGCAGAAGTGGTTCACCCACACCGGGCACCCCGCCGCGCGCGATCCCTACTTCCTCTACGCGGCCAGCAACCTCGGCAGCATGCTGGCCCTCCTGGGCTATCCGACGCTGGTGGAGCCGCACCTGCACCTGCAGGGATCGAGCTGGGTGAACCAGACCGCGCTGTGGAGCGTGGGCTACGCCGGGCTCGCCGGGCTCACCGCGCTCTGCGCCCTGACCCTCTGGTGGAAGCCGGCGGCGGAGCCGGCGCCGCTCGCGGCGGAGACGGACGCCCCGCCCGCGCCCGCGGAGAGACGCCCGCGATGGCCGCGCCGGCTCCACTGGATTGTGCTCGCGTTCGTGCCGTCGAGCCTGCTCCTCGGGGCCACCACCTACATCACCACCGACCTCGCCGCGGTGCCGCTGCTGTGGGTGCTGCCGCTCGCGATCTACCTGCTCACCTTCATCCTCGCGTTCGGCCGCTGGCCCCGGCTCTTCCACCACGTGGTGGTGGCGCTGACCCTGCCGCTGACCCTGGTGGTGATCTTCCTCATGGTCTCGGCCCTGCCCGAGCGCATCTGGGTGATCGTGCTCTGGCACTTCGGGCTGCTCTTCGTCGTCGCGCTCGCCTGCCACGGAGCGCTGGCCCTCGACCGGCCCGGCCCGCTCCACCTCACCGAGTTCTACCTGCTGATCTCGGTGGGCGGCGTGCTGGGCGGGCTCTTCAACGCCCTGGTGGCTCCGCTCGTCTTCTCCTCGCTCATCGAGTACCCGCTGATGATGGTGCTGGCCTGCGTGCTCCTCACCCTGCCGCGCGGCGCCGGGCTCGGCCTCGACCGCGCGGGGCGCGGCGCCCTCGTCGCGGTGGTGGCGGCGGCGGTGCTCGCGGTGGTCCTCTACTCGGAATCGATCACCCTGCGCGTCGACTTCTCGTTCCTCGCGCGGGTGCTCGACCTCGGCAGCGAGCGGGTGAGCGAGTGGCTCGATCCCGCCGAGCGGCTGCTCAACAAGCTCCTGATCTACGCCCCGCCCCTCGTGATCGCGTGGTTCCTGCGCCGCCGCCCGCTCCACCTGGGCGTGACCCTCGCCGCGGTGCTCCTGATCTCGGGCTTCGTGGACGCGCGCAACAACGACCAGATCCGCCAGAGCCGCTCCTTCTTCGGGGTGCTGCGCATCTCGCGCGACCGTGACCCCAAGGGCTACACCGAGCTGCGCCACGGCACCACGCTCCACGGGCGCCAGAGCCTCGAGCCCTCCCGGCGCGCCGAGCCCCTCTCCTACTACCAGCGCAAGGGCCCCATCGGCCAGCTCTTCGCCGAGCTGGATCGGCGGGCGGGCAGCGTGCACATGGCGGTGGTCGGGCTCGGCACCGGCACCCTCGCGGCCTACGCGCGGCCGGGCGATCGCGTCACCTTCTACGAGATCGACCGGATGGTGCGCGACATCGCCTTCGACCCGGCCTACTTCACCTACGCGACCGACGCGCGCGACCGCGGGGTGACCATGCGGCTCGAGCTGGGCGACGCGCGCATCCGCATGGAGGCGGTGCGGCGCGACCGGCCGGAGGAGCGCTACGACGTGATCCTGGTCGACGCGTTCAGCTCCGACGCGATCCCGGTCCACCTGCTCACCCGGGAGGCGCTCCGCCTCTACTTCGACCTGCTGGGGCCGCGCGGCATCCTCGCGCTGCACATCTCGAACCGCTACCTGCGCCTCGAGCCGGTGGTGGCCGCGCTCGCCGAGGACGGGCGCTACGCGCGGCTGCTCCAGCACGGCGACACCGGCGACATCCGCGGCGGCGTCGAGGCGAGCTGGGCGATCCTGGCCCGGCGGCCGGAGGACTTCGGCGAGATGGCCTCCGACCCCCGCTGGACCGAGGCGCATCTCGACGTGGAGCCGTCCGTCTCCGCCTGGACCGACGACTTCCACAACCTGCTGTCGGTCTTCAAGTGGTGAGGCGCGGCCGCCGCGCCCGGAGGATCTCCCGCGCCGCGTTGTAGCCGGGTGTGCCCATGACCCCGCCGCCCGGGTGGGCGGCCGCCCCGCAGAGGTAGAGGCCGCCGATCGGGGTGCGGTAGCCCGCGTGGCCGGGCACCGGGCGCAGCGAGAAGAGCTGGCCCGGCGTCATCGCGCCCTGGAAGATGTTCCCTCCGGTGAGCCCGAAGACGCGCTCCAGGTCCGGCGGGGCCAGCACCTGCCGGGCCAGCACCGAGCGGCTGAAGTTGGGCGCGTACTCGTCGAGCAGCGCGAAGCAGCGATCCGCGAAGGGCTCGCGCATCTCGTCCCAGGTGGTGCCGCGCAGGGCGTAGGGCGCGTACTGCACGAAGATCGACATCAGGTGCCGGCCGGGCGGGGCCACCGTCGGGTCCACCACCGAGGGAATCGTGCACTCGAGCACCGGGCGCGCGGACGGCCGGCCGTACTTGGCGTCGTCGAAGGCGCGCTCGATGTAGTCGAGGTCGGGGCAGACGTGGATGGTCCCGCGGTGCTGAGGGCCCGGCGCGCGGCCCGGGCAGGCCGTGAAGTCGGGCAGCTCGGCGAGGGCCACGTTGATCTTGAGCGACGCGCTCTCGTAGGAGATGCGGCCCACCGCGTCGCGGAACGCGGGCGGCAGCGTCTCGGGAGCGAGCAGGCGGAGGAAGGTCACGTGGGCGTCGGCGTTGCTCGCCACCACCGGCGCGCGGTGCTCCTCGCCGCTCGCGAGCGCCACCCCGGTCACCCGCCCGTCGCGGGTCAGGATGCGCGCCACCTCCGCCTCGCAGCGGATCTCCACTCCCAGGTCGCGCGCGGCGCGGGCCAGGGCCTGGGTGAGCCCGCCCATCCCGCCGCGCACGTAGCCCCACACCCCGCGCCGGCCGTCGGTCTCCCCCATCACGTGGTGGAAGAGCACGTAGCCGGTGCCGGGGGTGGACGGGCTCGCCATCGCCCCGATGATCGCGTCGGTGGCGAGCGTCGCCTTGAGCTCCTCCGACTCGAACCACCGATCGAGGATGGGGCGCGCGGGCCCGGTGAGCAGCTCGACCGCCTCCGACGCGCCCGCCCCCAGGCGGCCGAACGCGCGGCCGAGGCCCAGGAGCCGCAGGAGGTCGCGCGGGCCGGGGCGCAGCAGGTCGGGCGGGGTCATGTCGAGCGTGGGCTCGATGAACGCGGCGACGCGCTCGAGCATCGCCTCGTACTCCGGATACCGGTCCGCGTCGCGCCCGCTGAACTTGGCGATCTCGCGGCGGGTCCATTCCCGATCGGGCCCGAGCGTGAGCGAGCGCCCGTCCGGCAGCGGGGTGAACGAGGAGGGATCGCGCGCCAGCACCTCGAAGCCGTACTCGCGCAGGCGCAGGTCGCGGACGATCTCGGGGCGGAAGAGGCTCGCCACGTAGGCGGCGGTGGAGACCTTGTAGCCGGGGAAGGTCTCCTCGGTCACGCACGCGCCGCCCACCAGCGCGCGGCGCTCCAGCACCAGCACCCGGCGGCCCGCGCGGGCCAGGTAGCACGCGGCCACCAGGCCGTTGTGGCCGCCTCCCACCACGACGACGTCGTGGCCGTGCCCGCTCCGCGCGCGCGCCATGGCGCCATTATCCACGCGCGGGACCCTCTCCCGAACCTCCTGCGCCGCGACCCGCTTACTCGATCACCCGTCAACGCCGCCGCGGATCTTCCGTGCTACTGTCTCCGGAGCCCGGCCGCCGCCACCCACGCCCTTCAAGGAGGAAGGCCCGATGACCCGGACTCGATCCACGCGACGCGCGTTCCTCGGCGGCCTCACCGCGGCGGCGGTCGGTGTCCCCACCCTCCTACGCGCCCAGCCCCGCACCGTGAAGATCGCGATGGTGTCCCCGGTGAGCGGCCCGATGGCCGACGTGGGGCAGGACCAGCGCCTGGGCGCCCAGCTCGCGGTGGAGGCGATCAACGCGGCGGGCGGCGTCAAGTCGCTCGGGGGCGCGCGGCTCGAGCTGCTCACCGCGGACAGCGAGACCAAGGCGGACGTGGCGCGCACCGAGGCCGACCGCCTCATCAACGCGGGCGCGCAGATCATGACCGGCGCCTTCCACTCGGCGCACGTGGCCACGCTCTCGCTCCTCGCCCAGCAGCGGCGCGTGCCCTACGTCATCGACATCTCGGCCGCGGACGCCCCCACCGCCAACGCGGCCAGGTCGGTGCGCGAGGGCCAGCAGAAGGTCCAGTACGTCTACCGGATCTTCCCGGGCAGCGCCACCTTCGGCCGCAACGCGGTCCGCTACATGACCGAGATCTTCCGCGAGGCGGGGGTGAGCCCGAAGCGGATCGTGCTCATGTACAGCAACGATCTCTTCGGGAAGACCCAGACCGACAGCTTCCAGGCCGCGCTGAAGGCGGCCAGCCCCGGCTACGAGGTGGTCGACGTCATCCCCTACCCCGAGAACGCGGTTGATCTCTCCACCGAGGTGGCCCGCGCCCGCGCGGCCAAGCCGGACGTGCTCGCCCCGGTGACCCGGCCCGCCACCGCGATCCTCTTGCTCGAGGAGCTGGCGCGGCAGCGCGCCGATCTCATGGGCGTCATCAGTCCCGGCGCGCCCGGCCTCTACGAGACCCGGCAGATCCAGCAGCTCAAGGACAAGCTCGAGTACGTGATGGACTGCACGGTCTACGCGAACTACCGCAAGCCGGAGACCCAGAAGATCGCGGCGGAGTACGCCAAGCGCTCGGGCGGGCGGCACTTCGACGCGAGCGGGGCCTACGCCTACGAGGCGATCCAGGTCATCGCGGACGTGCTCGAGCGCGCCGCCTCCACCGATCCCGACGCGGTGGTGGCCGCGATCCGCAAGACGTCCTTCGCGGGCGGGGTGACCGTCTCCACCGGCCCGGTGGTCTTCAACGAGGTGGGCGACAACCCGAACGCCTCCACCGCGATGCTGCAGATCCTCGGGCAGGCGCCGCGCGTGGTGTGGCCCCGGGACGTGGCCGAGCAGAAGTTCGTGTTCCCGCGGCCCCGCGCTACTTGACGACGCGGTCGGCGCGGGCGATCAGCGGCGCCGGCACCTTGATGCCGAGGGTCGCCGCGGTCTTGAGATTGACCGCGAGCTCGAAGCGAGTGGGCCGCTCCACCGGCAGCGAGGCCGGGCTCGCGCCCTTCAGGATCTTGTCCACGTAGACCGCGACCCGACCGTTGACCTCGGCCAGGCTCGGGCCGTAGGACATGAGCCCGCCGATCTCCACGATCTCCTTCCACTCGTACATGGTGGGCAGGCGGTGACGCGCCGCGAGCTGGATGATCCGCTCCCGGTTGCCCGACAGCACCGGGTCCGCGGTGACCACGAGGGCCCGCCACCCGCCGCGGGCGATGGCCGCGAACGCGTCGGGATACTGCTCGGGCAGGCGGGCGTCCTGCACGTGGATCTCGATCGACTGGGTGCGCCCTGCCCCCTCCATCTCCTTCACCTCGACCGCGCTGCTCGGGTTGCGCAGGTTGGCGAGGATCGCCACCCGTCGCAGGTCCGGCATGCACTCCCGCATCGCCTCGAGCCGCCTGCCGGCCAGCTCCGGCACGTAGGTGGTGAGCCCGGTCACGTTGCCGTCCGGGTGCGCGAGGCTCGCCACGAAGAGCCCGGCCACCGGATCGGTGCCACTCAGCATGACGATCGGGATCGTGGAGGTCGCGATCTCGGCGGCGCGGATCGCGGGCGAGGAGACCGCCACGATCAGGTCGACCCCGGAGCGGACCAGGTCCGCGGCCAGGTCGGGCAGGCGCTCGAAGTCCTCGTTGGCGGCCCGGATCTCGAACCTGAGGTCGCGCCCCTCGACGTAGCCGAGCTCGCGCAGCTTCGCGCGCATGTCGGGCATGATGCCGCGAGGCGACAGCGCGGAAGGGGTGAGGAAGCCGATCCGCCAGACCCGGGGCGCGCCGGGCGCCGGGGCGGGCGGCGGGGACTGGGAGGCGGCGGGCCGTCCCATCAGCAGCATCCCGGTCGCCACGGTGGCGACGAAGGCGCGGCGGTCGGCCCGGTGCCTGGTCATTGGAGTTCTCACCCTCCCCCGTCGTAGAATAGCCGGAACCGCGACCAGGTCAACATCTGACGGGGGCCAACATGGGACGAGCCCGAATCCTGGTGATCGACGACGAGCGTGCCGTCCGGGAGCTGATCTCGGACGCGCTGAAGATCGAGGGGCACGACGTCCACACCGCGGAGAACGGCAAGGAAGGCCTCGACCTCATCGGGCGCAATCGCTTCGACCTCGTGTTCTGCGACCTCCGCATGCCCGAGATGGACGGGCAGCAGCTCTACGAGGAGGTCCAGCGCGACTATCCCCAGGTGCTGAAGCGGATCGTGTTCGTGACCGCCCAGGCCAACTCGTCGGACTACGGCCCCTTCCTGCGCACCACCGGGATCCCGGTCATCGAGAAGCCGTTCACCCTGAGCCAGCTTCGCCAGATGGTCGGCAAGATGGTCGGGGTGACGCGCTAGGCGCCGAGCCCCCGCAAGAAGTCCTTGTTGGTGGCGGTGAGCTTGAGGCGGCCCAGCATGGCCTCCATCGCCTCCTGCGGCTTGGTGCCGGAGAGCGCGCGCCGCAGCAGGTGGATCTTCTTCATGTCCTCCTCCGAGAAGAGCAGCTCCTCCCGGCGGGTGCCCGACCGCATCAGGTCGAACGAGGGGAAGATGCGCCGGTCGGAGAGCTCCCGCGACAGGTAGAGCTCCATGTTCCCGGTGCCCTTGAACTCCTCGAAGATGATCTGATCCATCCGCGAGCCGGTGTCCACCAGCACGGTGCCGATGATGGTGAGCGAGCCGCCCTCCTCGATCTTGCGGGCGGCCCCGAAGAAGGCGCGCGGCATCTGGAAGGCGCGGCTGTCGATGCCGCCCGACATGGTGCGGCCGCGGGAGGAGAGCTCGTTGTTGTAGGCGCGGGTCATGCGGGTGAGCGAGTCGAAGAGGATGAGGACGTCGCGCTTCTCCTCGACCATCCGCTTCGCCCGGTCGAGCACCTGCTCGGTGACCTCGATGTGGCGGCGGTAGGGATTGTCGTTGCTCGACGCCACGATCTCCGACTGCTTGCCGATCTGCATCTTGAAGTCGGTGACCTCCTCGGGCCGCTCGTCCACCAGCAGCACGATCACCGCCACCTCGGGGTGATTGGCGAGCACCGCCTTCGCGATCTGCTGCAGCAGGATGGTCTTGCCGGTGCGCGGCGGGGCCACGATGAGCCCCCGCTGGCCCCGCCCGATGGGCGCGATCATGTCGAGCGCGCGCATGGACAGCTGGTCGGACGTGGTCTCGAGCTTCAGCTTCTCGTACGGCTGGACCGCGGTGAGGCCTTCGAAGAGCGACGGGGCGGGAGGGCGGGACATTGGGCGGGGCGGCATCGGCCCGCGCGGCCCTTGCCCTTGCCCCTGGCCTTGCCCCTGGCCCTGCCCCTGCGGCGGTCGATTGCCCGAATGCCGGCGGCGGTGAGATCGCCTACTCAACTGACACGCTCATGGCGCACGAACCTTTCGGTGCAGACACTATTAGGGGACACTCGCCACGCCCGTCAACCAGCGGTGGAGGGGGCGGCGGCGGGGGGACGGCCACACCACCCGAGTGCCCACATGGTACAACGGCTGCGCCCGCAAAAGTAAGCACCCCGTGTGGCATGATGGGCCCCGCGAGTCGAGCCGCGATGACACCCCGAGCCGACGTGGTAGGCAGCCTCCTCCGCCCCGACGCCCTCCGCCGGGCCCGCCAGGGCGCCCGGGAGGGCCGGGTCACGCCGGAGGCCCTGCGCGCGGCGGAGGACGACGCGGTCCGCGAGGCCATCGCGCTGCAGGAGGGCGCGGGCCTCGACGTCGTCACCGACGGCGAGCTGCGGCGCGGCTCCTGGGTCATCACGATCCCCCTGCGCGAGGACCCGACCGCGCGGCCGCCGCTCGGGGGTTTCGAGTTCCTCCCCGCCGACCCCGGATGGTGGTCGCTGTGGAAGGAGCCGGATGGCCGGCGGGCCCAGGTGTGGACGAACCCGACGCGCCCGTTCATCACCCGCCCGATCGAGGTCGCCCGCGACGTGGTCAGCGACGAGTACGCCTTCCTCCGGGCCAACGCCCGGGCCCGGACCAAGTTCACGATCCCCTCGCCGAGCTGGCACCGCATCTTCTGGCATCCCGAGTACTCGCGCGCGGCCTACCCGACTCCCGAAGACTTCCTGCGCGCGATCGCCCGCTACCTGCGCGAGCACGTGGTGCCCCGCATCGTCGCGCTGGGCGGCGACTACATCCAGATGGACGCGCCCAACTACGCCCAGTGGCACGTGGACGGGGAGAACCGCGCCGCCTTCGAGTCCTGGGGGCACGACATGGCGGCGGAGCTGGTCGCCGACGCGGAGATCGACGACAGCGTGTTCGAGGGCGTCCGCGGGGTCACCCGCGCCATCCACATCTGCCGGGGCAACGCGCCGGGCGGCCGCTGGCTCGCCAACGGCGGCTACGAGGCGATCGCCGGCCAGGTCTTCCCCCGCCTCACCCGCTACGACCGCCTCCTGCTCGAGTACGACACGCCTCGCGCGGGCGACTTCGGGCCGCTCGCCCACGTGCGGGCGGACGCCACCGTGGTGCTCGGGCTCCTGACCACCAAGCAGGGCGCGCTCGAGGACGGCGCCGCGGTGGAGGCGCGCATCCGCGAGGCGGCGCGCCGCATTCCGCTCGAACGGCTGGCCCTGAGCCCGCAGTGCGGCTTCGCCTCCGGCGAAGCGGGCAACCCGCTCACGCCCGCACAGCAGACGGCGAAGCTCGGCCTGGTGGGCGCGGTGGCCCGGCGGGTCTGGCCGACGGGCTAGCGCCGCGCGCTCGGCGCGTAGAACGGATCGCGCGCGGTCTCGTCGAGCCAGCCGTCGTAGAACCGGCGCACGTGCGGGAAGACCTCGCGGGCGATCCGGCGACGGCGCTCCTCGCTCGGGCTCAGCGGGGCGCGCAGGGCGGCGGCCAGCTCCGCGAGCGCCGCGTCCCGGTCGACGCGGGTGAAGCGACCGTCGCGCAGCACCACCTCTCCCGCGACCATCACGGTGTCCACCGCCGCGGCGCGGGCCCGGTGCACGACGGCGTCCACCGGGTCCGTCCCCGGCTCGAGGTAGGGCGCGGCCAGGCTCGCCCACGGCAGCAGCACCAGGTCGGCGGCGGACCCCGGGGCGAGGCGCCCGATGCGGTCGCCGAAGCCGGTGGTGGCCGCGCCGCCCGCGGTCGCCATCTCGAAGACCTGCGCGGACGTGGGGACCCCGTCGTCCATGCCGGGCACCCGGTGCAGGCGCAGCACGAGCCGCATCTCCTGGAACATGTCGCGGTCGTCGTTGATGCCCGCCTCGTCGAGGCCGAGCCCCACCCGGAGCCCGCGCGTTTGGAAGTGGTTGAGCGGCGCCACCCCGCTCCGCAGCCGCAAGTTGGAGCTCGCGTTGTGGCAGACCATCGTGCCGGTCTGGGCGGCGAGGGCCACGTCCTCCTCGGTGAGCCACACCCCGTGGCCGAGGGTCATGCGCGGGCCCAGCAGCCCGAGCCCGTGCAGGTGGCGGAGCGCGGTGGTGCCGGTGCGCCGACGCGCGTACTCCTTCTGGTAGGCGGTCTCCACCAGGTGCATGTGCAGGCCGACGTCGTACTTCTCCGCGTAGTCGCGCAGGGACCGGAGCGCCTCGTCCGAGCACCAGTGGAGGTTGGCGGGCGCGAGCTGCACCCGCGCGCGCTCCCCCGCGTTGCGCCCGACCCGCTCCCACAGATCCACGAAGAGGCCCAGGTGATCCGGCAATGGAATGGTCTGGCCGGCCAGGTACTCGCGCAGCTCCGCGCCCAGCGCGGGCGGCAGGCGGCGGCAGAACTCCTCGTCGGCCTCGTAGACGAGGCGGTTCTGATCCCGTAGCGCGTAGGAGTAGGACACCCGCATGCCCACGTCGTCGTAGGCCTTCAAGATTCGCTCCGCCACGCCGGCGACCCGGGAGGCGGGCGCGCCCCGCCAGCCGTGGAGGTGCTGGACGGTGGTGACGCCCGCACTCAGCATGTCGAACGCGGAGTAGAGCGTGTCGAGGTAGGGATCGACGTCGCGGGCGGCCAGGCGGCTCGCGAACCACAGCTCGAGCGGCAGGTCGGGCGAGCCGAGCTGGAACGGGGTGAGCCCCACGTGGTGGTGGCTGTTGACGAAGCCGGGCAGGACGACGTGATCGGGGGAGCCGAGCGTCGGGTCGCCGGGATGACGCCGCGCCAGCTCGGCGGCCGGGCCCACCTCGACGACGACCCCGTCGCGCTGGAAGACCGCGCCGTCCTCGATCACCTCCGGACGGCCCCGCGCGACGCCGACGACGACGTACCGGCCGCGAAGCAGCGCGCTGCCCATGGTGGGCTCGCTGATACGTCAGGCCGCGTGCGCGGCGCGCACCGGAACCGCCTTCGTCACCGTCGAGTCAGGCCCCGACGCTGGCGGACTGGGCGATGCCGCCCCGGACCGCGCCACCCTGGATGCTCCCCCAGAGCAACTCGAAGCCCTCGGGCAGCGCGCGGCTGTCCGGCGGGGCCAGCCAGAGGCGCATGAGGAGCCGGTCCTGGCCGGGCCCGGGCGCGTCCTCGTAGGCGGTGCGGCCGTGGTAGACGACGTGGTTGTTCAGGAGCTGGATGTCGCCGGGGCCGAGCTCCATCTCGTAGCCCTGCTCGTCGCAGACCTCGGCCAGCAGGTCGAGCGCCTCGTCCTGGGCGGCGGTGAGCCGCGGGATCGAGGCGACCTTCTGCGCCGCCTCCACGAAAGTGCGCGAGTACTGCGTCGTGAACTTGCCGTCGCACGCCGCGAAGATCGGCATCGCATAGCACGCGGCCTCACCCCCCGCCTCCTCGCCCTGGCGGCTCCGGTAGTAGTCGGAGCAGAGCAGCGCGTGCAGGTCGGGCCGCCGGGCGAGGATCGCGTTGCTCACCGCGGGCACGCTCACCACTCGGCTCGTGCCGCCGCGGCGCGCGGCGCGCACGCAGAGCAGGCCCACCACGTCGCACCGGTCGGTGTGCCAGCGGAGCGGCCCGCTCGAGCGCGCCTTGGCCCGGGAGGTGACCCCCTCACCCTTCGGCACCGCGGGCTGCACCACCTCGCCGTAGAGCCGCACCTCGTCGCGGACCTCGCCGATCAGCTCGCCGTGGGCGTTCTGGTGGACCGCGGTGCCCAGGTGGCAGCCGATCCCCCACCAGATCGCGCGCAGCTGCTCGTCGGAGTACCGCGCCACCGGCAGCCCGCGCAGCAGCACGAGCCCGCGGCCCCCCTCGAGGTCCCGGTTGACCTGGACCAGCTCGGCGGAGAGCGTGGGCAGCGGGAAGTCGTCCTTGCGGATGTCGGGCCACGCGAGGCCGCGCCGCTCGACGCCTCGCAGCGCCGCGTCGATCTCCTCCACCGCCGCCGGGGAGAACCGCCGGATCCAGTCGGTGGAGCGGGCCAGGTCCTGCCCGTGCCAGACCATGGGGCCCTGCATCGGTCGATCGCTCAGTGTGCGTGCCATGGGTCCCAAGGCTAGCCGAGAGGCCGTCGTGTGCGCAAGGCCGCGGGTGGCATAGAATCGTCTCCGATCATGGTCGGCCTGCTCGCGCGCCGGGTGCTCGCCGCGATCGTGCTCTCGGGCGGGCTGGTCGCCTGCGCCGAGGCCGCCCCGGAAGGCTCGATCGCGACCACCGCGCCCGACGGCGCCGTCGAGCAGATCCCGACCACGACCCTCCGGCCCGACGGACTGGGCCCCTTCCCGGCAGTGGTGATCCTGCACGACTGCAGCGGGCTTGGCCCCCGCTCGAGCGGCGCTCCCGGCCGCTGGGGCCGGGAACTGGTGGCCCACGGCTACGTAGTGCTGATCCCCGACAGCTTCACCACCCGCGGCCACCCCGACGGGGTCTGCACCGACCCTTCCCGAAGCCGGAACGCGGTCGGTCCCGCCCGGCGCATGGTCGACGCCTACGCCGCGCTGGCCCACGCGCGCTCGCTGCCCTTCGTGGACGGCCGGCGAGTGGCGGTGATGGGCGGCTCCCACGGCGGCTCGACCACGCTGGCGGTGATGGCGGCGCCGGAGAGCCTACAGGAGCCGCTCGCGGCCGAGAAGCGGGTGGGCTTCGCGGCGGCGGTGGCGCTCTACCCGGGCTGCCGCGCCACCTTCGGGAGCTGGCGGCCCGACGGCACCGGGACCTACCAGGGGGTCGCCCCGCTCCTGATCCTGATCGGCGAGAAGGACGACTGGACGCCGGCCACACCCTGCGTGGCCCTCGCCCGCTCCTCGCAGGCCACCCCACACCCGGTGGAGATCGTCGTCTACCCGGGCGCGCACCACTCCTTCGACAGCGATCGCCCGGTGCGCTTCGTGGCGAGCCGCGTTAACATGAACGCCCCCGGCGGGCGCGGGGCGACCACGGGTGGCGACCCGCAGGCCTGGGCCGACAGCATTCGTCGCGTCGTCGAGTTCCTCGAACGGACCCTCAGGTAGCGAAGGGGGCGGGGGGATGCGCACCTCCGGATCCAGGCAGTGGCTTCGGCTGGCCGCGCTCGCGGTGGTGTACATCGCGGCCGGCAAGCTCGGCCTGCTCTTCGCCTCCGTGCACGCGAGCGCCACCGCGGTGTGGCCGCCCACCGGGATCGCGCTCGCCGCGCTCCTGCTCCTGGGGCGGGGCGCGTGGCCGGCGGTGGCGGTCGGCGCCTTCGTGGTGAACGTCACCACCGCGGGCTCGGTGGCCACCTCGCTCGGCATCGCGCTCGGCAACACCCTCGAGGGCCTGCTCGGGGCCTGGCTGGTCGAGCGGATGGCCGGCGGGCTGCGCGCGTTCGACCGGCCGCGCGACGTCTTCGCGCTCGCGGCCGCGGTGGTGCCGGGCGCCATCGTCAGCGCGTCCGTCGGGGTGGCCAGCCTCGCGATCGCCGGCTACGCCCGGACCGTCGATCTGGACACGATCTGGCTCACGTGGGCCCTGGGCGACGTGGCGGGCGCGCTGCTGGTGGCGCCCCCGATCGTGCTGTGGGCTACCACCGACGGGGAGCGCGCCCGCGGCGAGGGCGACACGCGGCGCGCCCACCTGTTCGAGCTGGCCGCGCTGCTCACCGTCGTCGTCGCGCTCGCCGCGGTGATCTGGGGAGGGCTGGCGCCGGCCGAGCTCAGCCGGTATCCGCTCGCCTTCGTGGCGATCCCCCCGCTCCTGTGGGCCGCCTTCCGCTTCGGGCGGCGTGAGGCCGCCACCGTGCTGCTCCTGCTGGCCGCCATCGCGGTGTACGGCACGCTGCGCGGCTTCGGGCCGTTCTCGCCGCTTCCGCCCCGCCACGCACTATTGGTGCTCCAGGGATTCATGGCCACCATGGCCCTCATGACCCTGGTGGTGGCGTCGCTCGCCTGGAGCCGCGAGCGGGAGATCTCCCTGCTCCAGACCATCATCGACCGGATCCCGGTCATGATCACGATGTACGAGCCCGACAACCGCGTCCTCCGGCTGAACCGGGAGTTCGAGCGGATCACCGGCTGGTCGATGGAGGAGGCCCGGACGGTCGATCTCATGGAGCGCTGCTACCCGGACCCGGTCTACCGGGAGCGGGTGCGCGCCTACATGGAGTCCCTCGCGGACGGCTGGCGCGACCTGGTGATGACCACGCGCGGCGGCGAGCAGATCGAGACCGCGTGGTCCAACGTGCGGCTTCCCGACGACACCCGGGTCGGCATCGGCCTCGACGCGCGGGAGCGCAAGCGCGCGGAGGCCGAGCGGGAGCGGGCGCACGCGCAGGCGGAGGCGAGCAGCCGGGCCAAGGACGAGTTCTTCGCGATGCTCGGCCACGAGCTGCGCAACCCGCTCGGCGCCATCACCACCGCCCTGCACGTCATCGACGTGTGCGGGCCGCTCGACGAGCGGAGCGGTGAGGCGCGGGCCATCATCCGCCGCCAGGTCGGCCAGCTCGTGCGGCTCGTCGACGATCTGCTCGACGTCACCCGGCTCGCCACCGGCAAGGTCAGCCTGAGCCTGCGCCGCGTCGACCTGGCCGCGGTGGCGCGGCGCGCGGTGGAGGGCGTGTCCGCGCCCGGGCGCACGGTCACCTGCCGGGCCGGCGCGTCGGTGTGGATCGACGCGGACGAGACGCGCATCGAGCAGATCCTCGGCAACCTGCTGGGCAACGCCCTCAAGTTCACCCCCGCGGGCGGCCGGATCACGGTGACGGTGGAGGTCGACGGGCCGGAGGCGGTGCTGCGGGTGGAGGACGACGGCGCGGGCGTCCCGCCCGATCTCCTCCCACGGATCTTCGATCTCTTCGTCCAGGGCCAGACCACGCTCCATCGTCGCGAGGCCGGCCTCGGCATCGGGCTCACCCTGGTGCGGCGCCTCGTCGATCTGCACCGCGGGCGGATCGAGGCGGCCAGCGAGGGGCCCGGCCGCGGCAGCGCGTTCACGGTGCGCCTGCCCGCGGCCCGCCCGCCCGGGGACGCGGCTGCGCCCGCGCCCGCGACGCCGCGCGCGACGGTCCGGCGCCGCGTGCTGATCATCGAGGACAACGACGACGCGCGGCAGATGCTGCGGCACCTGCTCGACCACGCGGGCCACGAGGTCCACGAGGCCGCCGAGGGCATCGACGGGCTCGCCCGCGCGCTCGCGCTGCGTCCCGACGCGGTGATCGTCGACATCGGGCTGCCCGGGCTCGACGGCTACAGCATCGCCCGCCGCCTGCGCGAGACGGGGCCGCCCGGCGTGCTCCTGGTCGCGATCACCGGGTACGGGCAGGACGGCGATCGGCTCCGCTCGCGCGAGGCGGGCTTCGACGCCCACCTCACCAAGCCGGTGGACCCGCAGGCGCTGGACGCGCTGCTCGCCCAAGCGGGCGCTTGACCCGACGGGAGCGGGCCGCTAGGCTCTCCTGGCCATGATCTCCACTAGCCCGAACGTCACGATCCCGAGCGTCCCGATCACCGACTACGTGCTGCGCCACGCCGCCCGCCTGGGCGACAAGCCGGCCCTCATCGACGGCCCCACCGGCCGCACCCTCACCTATCGCCAGCTCGCCGACGGCGTCCGGCGCACCGCGGCCGGCCTGGCCCGGCGCGGATTCGGCAAGGGCCAGGTCTTCGCCATCTACTGCCCCAACCTGCCGGAGTACGCGGTGGCGTTCCTCGGGGTGGCGATGGCGGGCGGGATCAACACCACCGTGAACCCGCTCTACACCGCCGACGAGCTCGCGAAGCAGCTCGAGGACTCGGGCGCGCGCTTCCTGGTGACGGTGCCCGCCTTCCTCGACAAGGCGCGGGAGGCGGCGGCCAAGAGCCGGGTCGAGGAGGTGTTCGTGTTCGGGGAGGCGGAGGGCGCCCGCCCCTTCACCGACTTGCTCCAGGCCGGCGACACGCCGCCGGTGGTCGCCATCGATCCGGCCCAGGACCTGGTCGCCCTGCCGTACTCGAGCGGCACCACCGGGCTGCCCAAGGGCGTGATGCTGACGCACCGCAACCTGGTCGCCAACCTCTGCCAGGCCGAGGGCATGAAGAACTTCGAGTGCTTCGGCGAGAACGACGTCACCATCGCGGTGCTGCCGTTCTTCCACATCTACGGCATGGTGGTGATCATGATGCTGGGGCTCGCCGGGGGCGGCACCATCCTGGTGATGCCGCGCTTCGACATGATGGAGTTCCTCGCCCTGGTGCAGAAGCACCGGGTGACGATCCTGCCCCTGGTGCCGCCCATCGTGCTCGGCCTGGTCAAGCACCCGGCGGTGGCCCAGGCCGATCTCTCCAGCGTGCGCCTCGTCTTCTCGGGGGCCGCGCCGCTCGGCGAGGAGATGGCGCGCGCGCTGAGCGCCCGGCTCGGCTGCCCGGTGGTGCAGGGCTACGGCATGACCGAGGCGAGCCCGGTCACCCACCTGAGCCCGACCCACGACGCGCCCTTCAAGCCCGGCTCGGCCGGCTGCATCGTGCCCAACACCGAGGTGAAGATCGTCGACGCGGCGGGCGGCTCGGACGCGGAGCTACCGGTGGGCAAGGAAGGCGAGCTGTGGATCCGCGGCCCGCAGATCATGAAGGGCTATCTCAACCGCCCCGCCGAGACCGCGGACTCGATCGACCGCGAGGGCTGGTACCACACCGGCGACGTGGGGTACGTGGACGAGGAGGGCTACTTCTTCATCGTCGACCGCACCAAGGAGCTGATCAAGTACAAGGGCCTGCAGGTGGCCCCCGCGGAGCTGGAGGCGCTGCTGCTGACGCACCCCGCGATCCTGGACGCGGCGGTGGTGCGCAAGGCGGACGAGGAGGCGGGCGAGGTGCCGAAGGCCTACGTGGTGCTCAAGCCGGACGAGGCGTCGAGGGCCACCGGCGCGGACGCGATCATGGGCTGGGTGGCCCAGCGGGTGGCCCCGCACAAGCGCATCCGCCACCTCGAGTTCATCGACCAGATCCCGAAGTCGGCCTCCGGCAAGATCCTGCGCCGGGTGCTGATCGACCGCGAGAGCGCGAAGGCGCACTAAATTTACTTCGAGGACCCGTAACAACTTCCTCCCGCACAGAGAGCACGCAGCCGACGCCCACTAGCCTGCGCGCCGTCGACGCAGGGCGAAGGTCCATTCGTCCACTACGGCAGGAACTTCGGATCCGGCGCTCGGCCTCGACCGACGCGCCGGCGCGACTCCGGGCCCTGGCACCTTCGATGCACATTCCGTGGCGCAGGTGAGGCCACGAGGTCAACGCATCGCGTCGCCTGAAGGAGCCCTTCCAGGCAGGAGGATCGCGATGAGGACACATTGTGACGCCTGCATCGGGTACTTCGCGAGCAGTCCAGCCGAGCTCCACTGCCAAGACGACTACATGGCGACCCAGCCCGAATGCCTCCTCGGAGGAGGCCGCGCCTGCTTGATGGTATAGCCGGCGAGAGGGGGGCTCGTCGCCAGAGGAGGTTCGCCAAATGATGCTCCGAATTCGCCGTCGCTGGGCCTGGCTGCTTGGGGGGCTCGCCCTGCTCACGGTCTCGGCCTACGCCGCGGCCCGCTTCGCGGATGAGCCGGTGCGCCGGTACATGGAGGCGGAGGTCAATCGTCGCTTGACGGGGTACACGGTTCGGATCGCCGCGCTCCACGTGCATCCATGGACCGCATCCGTGGAGCTGCGCGACGCCACCATCGCCCAGGACGCCAACCCCGACCCGCCGGTCGCCCAGGTGGGGCGACTCGTCACCCGGATCGATTGGCGGGCGCTGCTCCATCGGCGAGTCGTCGCGGACATCAGCTTCGAGCGCCCGACGGTCTATCTCAACCTCCGGCAGGTGCGCACCGAGGCGTCCGAGAATACCGCGTTGAAGGACCGCGGATGGCAGCAGGCGCTGGAGGCCTTGGCGTTCGACCTCAAGATCAATCGCCTGCGCGTCGTCGACGGGGATATCACCTATGTCGACCAGGGCCCCTTCAAACCGCTGCACGTCAGCCGGATCAACCTAGGGGCCGAAAACATTCGCAACATTGCCTCGAAGGAGCAGACCTATCCCTCTCCGATCCACCTCGAGGCCGTGGCGTTCGACGTGGGCACGGTCTGGCTCGACGGCCATGCCGACTTCCTCGCCAAGCCGCACGTGGGGGTGCAGGCCGCCCTGCGCCTGGACCAGGTGGCCCTCGACTACTTCAAGCCGATCACCAATCGCTACAACCTGGCCGTCCGCAACGGCAGCCTGTCGCTCGCCGGCATCGTCGAGTACGCGCCGAAGATCACGCGGCTGATCCTCGAGCGGGTCCTCGTGGAAGGGGTCGCCCTGGAGTACCTGCACCTGCCCCATACCGCCGAGGCCGAGAAGGTCCGCGCGCAGCAGACGGCGCAGGCCGCGAAGGAGGCCACCCGCACGAGCACCGAGCTCCGGATCGAGCGCCTCGAGGTCGCAAAGAGCACCTTCGGGTTCATCAACCAGGCCGCGAACCCGGCCTACCGGCTGCGTCTGACCGATACCACCCTCACGGTCGAGAATCTCGGCAACCAGCGGCGCGATGGCCCAGCTGTCGTCCGACTCGCCGGCCAGCTCATGGGTCGCGGGGAGACCCGCGTGACGGCGAGCCTGCAGCCCCAGGCGGGGAGTGCCGACGTGGACGTCACTGCGCAGATCGAAGGCGCGGACCTGGTCCGATTGAAGGATCTTGTTCGCGCGTACGGCGGATTCGAGATCAAGGCCGGCGAATTGTCGCTGTACTCCGAGCTGGAGATGAAGAGCGGCGCCATCGCGGGATATGTCAAGCCGATGTTCCGGGGGGTCGAGGTTGGGACCGACGGCGAGGCGGTCCCCGAGAAGGGGCTCCGCCAGCGGGTCTACGAGGGCATTGTCGGGATCGGCGCGAAGGTCCTGAAGAACCGCCTGCGGGGTGAGGTCGCGACCGTGGTGCCCATCTCCGGGCGGGTGGACCGTCCGGAGATGGCGCGATGGGAGACGGTGAGCCGACTGTTGCAGAATGCCTTCCTGGATCCGCTCATGCCGGGGTACGAACCGGCGCGGAATCCGCGAAAGGAGGCGCCGGCCTCCACACCGGATTCCGTGGCTCCTGATCAACGGGGCCGTGGGCTCGATCCAGCGGTGAGGCCAGAGACCCCGTGAGGCGATCGTGCCCGCCCCGGGCCTGGAGCGGCTCGGGGCGGGCATCGTTCAGGGTGGTGTGACGTGTTCAGCGCGTCCGGTAGCTCACCGCGGGCGACCTACCCCTCGTAGACCTTCTTCAGCTCGCCGTCCGCCCACTTCACCGCGTCCTCCGCCGACATGCCCTGCACCGCCTTCGCGAACATGTCGGTGACGATGTACTTGGAGTAGACCTCGGCCGCCTTCGCGCTGGGCGGTCCCGCGTAGCCGAACATCCGCGAGCCGCGCGGGGCGAGGCGGAACGGCTTGAGCGACTCGTCCACCTTCTCCCACATCGGATGCTGCTCCCAGGAGACGGTGGCGCCCGCGCTGTAGCCGCCCTCGACCTCGAACCACTTGCCGAACTGCTCCTTGCCGTGGAACCACTTGAGGAACTCGCGGGCCGCGGTCTGGTTCTTGGAGTACTTCATGAGCCCGTGCGCGAACGAGACCAGGTAGAGCGGGGTGGGCCCGTGGGGCCCGGCCGGGATCGCGAAGTGCTCGATGTCGCGCCACATCGGCTCACCGCGCTCGTCCTTGATCTTGTCCGGGTTGCGCTTGGCGAAGATGTAGATCGACGCCCCGTTGTTGGTGGCGCTGATCTCGCCCGCGTGGAAGGCCCGGTTGTTGTTGGTGTCGTCCCAGGCGAGCGCGCCCTCGTCGCAGGCGTCCTTCCAGAACGCGGTCATCCACTTCACCGCCTCGATGGCCCCCTTGCCGTTCAGCACCACCTTGCGGCCGGAGGCATCGGTCTCGGCACCGCCGAACGTCCACAGGATCGGGTACGTCCAGGCCGGGGCGTCGCCGAAGGTGTGGCCGAGGGTCTGGCCGATCGGCCGGCCCTTCTTCTTCAGCGCGGTCCCGATCTTGCGGTACTCGTCGAGGGTCTTCGGCGGCTGGCTCGCCCCGACCTCCGCGAACCACGACTTGCGGTAGGCGGTGAGAATGCCGCCCGTCCCGTACGGCAGGGCCAGGCGCTGCTTGCCCACCTTGGTGGCCACGTCGCAGTGCGGGTAGTAGGCGCCCTGGTCCTTGGTCTTCCAGTCGCTCAGGTCCGAGATGTCGACCAGCGCGTTGGCGTAGAGGTGCGGCCAGTTGTGGAGCATGAGGATCAGGTCGGGCCCGGCGCCGGACTGGATGGCGGCGGTGATGCGCGCTTGCAGGTCGTTGGCGTTGATGGTCTCGAAGGTGACCTCGACCTTCGTCTGCTTGGTGTACTCGGCGACCTGCCGCCGCACCTCCACGTCCCCTTCGGGGATGAAGTCCACCCAGTGCAAGAGGTGGAGCTTGGTGGTCTGGGCCAGGGCGGGCGCCCGGCGCGCGGCCAGGATGCCCTCGATGCCCGCGGCGCCGGCGAGCGCGCCGGCCGCGAGGCCCGTCTTGAGGAACTGCCGTCGATCGTCCCGTCGGTCCATACGCACCTCCTTGTGGGTGAGGACAGGTCAGGGAGAGTGGAGCACGCTCGAGAATGCGAGGGAGGAGCGCTACGGCGGGCGCGGCTGCACGGACGACCGGCGCCGGCCATCCGGGTGGTCGGAACGGGGGGAGAAGACACCTCCAGCGGCCCGATCCAGCAGCATGCTCGAAAGTGCCGCGACTCTGCGCCCGCCCGCGCGGGCTGTCAAGTGACCCCGCGGGCGCGGGAGGGCGCGTGATATAAGACGCCCCATGGACAAGATCGAGCGCGTGCGGGCAACCCTGGCGGGCCGGCCGGTCGACCGGGCCCCCTTCACGGTGTGGTACCACTTCGGCAACCAGCACGCACCGGCGGAGCGCACCGCGCAGGTGCACGTCGAGTTCTTCGAGCACTACGATCTCGACCTGCTCAAGCTCATGAACGACTACGACTACCCGATGCCGGACGGCCTCGAGGTGGTCGCCACCGCCCAGGACCTCGGCCGCCTCCAGCCCTTCGATCCGGCCAAGAGCCCGTTCGGCACCCAGCTCCGGACGGTGGAGCTGGTGGCGCGCGCCCTCCGCGGCCGCGCGCTCTTCGTCGACACCGTGTTCAACGCCTGGAACACCCTCAAGCGCAACCTGGTGCGCGAGGCGATGCCGGGGCTCATGCGCGAGCAGCCGGAGGCCGTCGAGGGCGCGCTCCGCATCGTCAACGACAACCTGATCCGCTACGCCCGGGCCAGCCTCGAGCGCGGGGCCGCCGGCATCTTCTTCTCGGTGCCGGCCACCGCGGAGAGCGTGACCGCCGAGCAGTACGAGCGGTTCATGCGGCCCTTCGACCTGGCCTTCCTCGAGGCGATCCGCGGTCGCGGCGAGTGCCACGTGCTGCACGCCCACGGCGAGCGGCTCTACTTCGATCGGCTCGTGGACTATCCGGTCCACGCCCTGTCCTGGGCCGATCTGAACGGCGGGCCCTCGATCGCGGAGGCGCGCGGGCGCACCCCCTTCACCCTCATGACCGGCCTCGATCACGTGCGCTTCGTCGAGAGCTCCGCCCGCCGGGCGCGCGAGGGCGTCCGGGCCGCGCTGGCGGCCGGCGGCGAGACCCGCTTCATCCTCGCCCCGGGCTGCTCGCTCCCGACCTACGCCTACCCGCCCCTGATCCGCGCGGCCCGCGAGGAGTCGGCCCGGACCCAGGCGTGACGGGAACCGGTCGGTCCGGCCTGGGAGAAACCCTGCTTACAAGGGGTAAATCCCTGCCTCTATCACGAGTTGCATACCCGTAACCAGCTGGAAACGCTGGATGAATCTCCTGGAATGACGCTTGCTCTCAGGATTCGCCCAGGAGGTATCGATGACCCCGAGACGAATGGCCCTGGCCGCCGTGCTGGTCCTGACCGTGGTGTTCCTGAGCCCGATCGCCTACTTCGCGGGACAGCGCGCCGGCGTCTGGCTCACCACGCCCGCCGACGACCGCAGCGGTCCCTGGCCCAGCGTGGACGACGGCGAGCGCGATTCGTCGGCCCCCGCCGAGCGGTCGAAGCCGGCGGTGCGCCCCGGCTTCGGAGAGATCTAGCCCGGCCCCGCCACCTCCACCACGAGCCCGTCGTGCGCGCACTCCTCCGGCACCGAGGCCGCGTACGCGAGCATCTCCCGGCTCATGTGGGTCAGGATCACCCGCTTCGCCCCGACCTGGCTGGCCCGCTCCCGGATGTCGGGATAGTTCAGGTGCCACTTCACCGGCTTGTCGTGGAAGTAGCACTCCGCGATCAGTAGGTCCGCGTCCCGCGCCGCGCGCGCCACGTCGTCGGTCCACTCGGTGTCGCCGGTGTAGGCCACCACCTGCCCGCCCACCTGCACCCGCAGCGCGGTGGGATTGGTCTCGCGGGTGTGCCGGGCGGGCTCGGGCGTCACCACGAGATCGAGGACCGGGTGCGGCCGCCCCGGCTCCATCGCGATCCACTCGAGCGGGAACTTCGGGGTCATCACGCTCGACCCGGGAAAGAGGGCCTCCCGCAGGGCGTCGAGCCGAGGGCGGAGGTCACGCGGCCCCGCGATCGTGAGCGGGCGGGTGCGCCGCGCCCCCAGCATCGCGTCCATCAGGAGGAAGGGCACGCCGCCGCAGTGATCGCCGTGCAGGTGAGTGAGCAGGATCGCGTCGAGCGAGTTGTGGTCGAGGCCCTGCTGGGCGAGCGCGATCAGCGACGAGGCGCCGAAGTCGATGGCGAAGCGGGAGCGCGGGCCGTCCACCACGATGCAGGTCTGGAAGCGCCCGCCGCTGCCGAAGGAATCGCCCGAGCCCACGAAGCGCACGGTCAGGGACATGGCGGCTCCGATGGTACTCGAAAATGCTCGCGGGGCGGCCCCCGCTCCTGAGACGATGCCCGCGTGCGCGCGTTCGATCGGACCTTCGGCGCCGACTTCCTGGCCGGCGTGCCCGCCGCGCCCGGGGTGTACCGCTTCCACGACGCGGTGGGCGGACTGCTCTACATCGGCAAGGCCGCGAACCTCCGCCGCCGGCTCGCCCAGTACCGATTGGCCGGGCGACGGAAGGCCGAGCGCAAGCGCCGCGCGCTGGTGCGCGCCGCCGCCCGCATCACCTGGGAGGTCTCCGAGTCCCCGCTCGCCGCCGCGCTCGCCGAGATCCGCCTCATCCAGACCCTGCGGCCGCCGCGAAACGTGGCGACCGCGTATCCGTTCCTCTACCCGTTCGTCGGCCTCCACGTCGAGGGCGACGAGACCTACTTCTGCCTGACCACGTCGCCCGCCGCGTTCCCGGGTGTCGCGTTCCACGGGGCCTTCCGCTCCCGCGACGTCACCCGCGAGGCGTTCTACTGCCTGGTGGACCTGCTGCGCTACGTAGGGCACCCGGTGCCGCGCCACCGCTGCCGCCGGCTCGGCGCCGCGCGCCACTCGGTTGTCCGCGGCTTCCGCCGGCTGCCCGCGGGCAGCGCGGCCGGGTGGGCCGGCCTCCTGCGCGGCGAGTCGCGCGCGGCCCTCGAGTCCCTCGCGCTGCGGCTGGTCGAGCACGCCGGGGCCCGGGCCCGGCGCACCGAGATCCGCGACGCGCTCCGGGCCATCGCGCGGTTCTTCGAGGGGGAGGCGTGCGCCCTGGCCCGGGTGCGCGCCGCCACCGGATTCGCCGACTACCCCGTGCCGCAGCTGGCCCGCGATCTCCTCTTCACCCAGAGCCGGCTACAGCCGGTCGGGCCCGGGGCCGGCGCCGACTGACATGCCTTGTCAGAGCTCCGGCTCTCCCGTGTAACCCGGTAAGATCGCCGGTCCCGTAACCCTTCGCCATATCTATCGGAATAGGCTGGCACTCGTGGTGCATGCTCTCTGGGCATGTCAGATGAGCGCGGGGCCCGCCGCATCCTGGTCGTCGACGACGACGACGCCCTCCGGGAGGTCCTCACCGTCGCCCTGACCCGCGACGGGCACACCGTCGACGGGGCCTCCGACGGCACCGAGGCCCTGGCCCTGCTGGACCGCCAGCCCTACGACCTGGTCCTGAGCGATCTCCGCATGCCGCGCGTGGACGGCCCCTCCCTCTACGAGACCCTCCGCACCCGACACCACTTCCCAGTCCGCTTCGCCACCAAGCTGCCCCGCGTCATCTTCATGACCGGCAACGCGGCCGAGCACGCGGACTTTCTCCGCGGCACCACCGATCCAATTTTGGAGAAGCCGTTCCCGCTGCGCGTCGTCCGGCAGATGGTGAGCGTGCTGCTCAACGCCAGCGCGTAGCCCCCCGGGCGCCGACAGCTCGCCATGCGACTCGGCCCCAAGATCTTCCTCGTCTCCGCCCTCGCCATCGTCGCGCTCTCCAGCTCGGTCGGGTGGAGCCTGCTCACCGTCAAGCGCCTCGTCTCGGTCAACCAGGAGATCACCACGCGCTCGATGCCCGCGCTGCGCCTACAGGGTGAGCTGCGCGAGACGCTGCACGGCCTGGTGCGCCTGGAGACCCGCGCCCTCGTGCTCGCCGATCGCGACTACGCGCGGGCGTGGACCGAGCGGGCCACCCGCATGACCGACGACCTGCGCGAGGTCGCGGGCTACCTCGAGACGCCGGACGAGCGCGCCGCCCACGCCGCGGTGCGGGCCGCCTTCGACGACTATCGCGCCCACGTCGAGGAAGAGCGGCGGCTCGTCACGGAGGCCCGCGCGAGCGCCGCCCTCCGCCTCGCGGAAGGCCCCGCGCGGGACGCGACCCAGCGGGCGGAGACCGCGCTCGCGGCCATGACCGCGGCCACCGAGGCGGCGCTGGTCCACTCGCAGGCCCGGGCCCGCGAGCTCGAGGCGTGGACGTGGCACGCGGTGGCGGTCGCGATGCTGACCAGCCTCGCGCTGGCCCTCGCGGCCAGCGCGTGGCTCGCGTTCCGGATGACGCGCTCGCTGCGGCGCCTGTCCGCCGCCACGTCCGCGCTCGCGACCGGAACGTGGACCGGTCCCTTCGCGATGCCCGACCGCGACGAGATCGGCGAGCTGAGCCGGTCCTTCGACGTGATGGCGGAGCGCCTCCGCCAGGTCGACCACCTCAAGGAGGAGTTCTTCTCGCACGTCTCCCACGACCTGCGCAATCCGCTCGCCGCGATCCGCCTGGCCGCCGAGACGCTGCAGGAGCGGGCGCGCCACACGGTCGACGCCCGCGGCCTGCGGCTCGCCCAGCTCATCGACGGGAGCGCGACGCGGATGCTCGGCATGGTGAACCAGATCCTCGACTTCACCCGCCTCCGCGCCCTCTCGCTGCCGATCGAGACCCGGCCGGTCGACGCGCTCGGCGCGGTGACGCGCGCGATGGACGAGCTGCGCCCGGTCGCGGAGGCCAAGCACATCCGCCTGACCCTCGCCGCGGAGGGCAACGACTTCACGGTGCTCGGGGAGGAGGGCAGCCTCGTGCGCGTGGTCATCAACCTCCTGGGCAACGCGGTCAACTTCACGGCTCCCGAGGGCTCGGTCACCCTGCGTCTCGCCGAGGCCGGCGACCGCCTCGAGCTGCAGGTGCGGGACACCGGCGTCGGCATCCCCGCCGAGGCGCTCGCGTCGATCTTCGAGCCGTACCGTCAGGCGCACGGGAGCCGTCAGGGCAGCGGCCTCGGGCTCGCGGTGGTCAAGGGCCTGGTGGAGGCGCACCACGGACGGGTCAGCGTGGACTCCGCGCCCGGACAGGGCAGCTGCTTCACGATCGATCTGCCAAAGGCCCGATCCGCGGCATGATCCGCCGTATCATCCGCGGGGGCCTCCGCGCGCTCCCTCTCGTATTGCTCTTCGTCGCCTGCACCGCGCGACCGGCCCCATGGAGCGGCGGGCTGCCCGGCCGCGGCGAGTCGGGCCCCGCGACCCGCCTGGTCGCCCAGGCCGACGGCCTCGCCGAGCACGGGCAGGCCCCCGAGGCCCTTCACGTCTACGAGCTGGTGCTGCGCGACTATCCGGCCGATCCGGCCTCCGCCGCCGCCCTCTACGGGCTCGGCCGCCTGCAGGCGACCTCGGGGAGCCCGCTTCGCAACTACCGGGCCGCCCACGCCGCGTTCTCGCGGCTCCTGACCGAGCATCCGCAGAGCCGCTGGGAGAGCGAGGCGCGCGCGTGGCGGGCGCTGCTGGGCGACCTGATCGCCCGCGAGGACGATACCGCCCGGCTCAAGGCGCAGCTCGACCGGCTGCGCCGCACCGACCCGGATCTCGAGCGCCGGCGCTAGGCCGGCGCTCGTCCGGCACCGGCTTCCGCGCTAGCGCGCCGCCGCCTGCACCCGTAGGTTGTTGATCACGTCCCGCACGCCCTTCACCAGACGCGCGATCTGCTCGGCGCGCATCTTCATGGACTCGGTCTGCACGGTGCCGTTCAGCGCGACCACACCCTGGTTGGTGTCCACGTCGATGCGGGTGAGCGTGGCGATCTTCTCCGCCGCCAGCTTGGCCTTGACGGTGGTGGTGATCCCGGCGTCGTCGATGTTCTCGCCGAGCGTCCGGCCGGTGGTGGACTGGCACGCGGCCAGCAGCAGTGCGACCGCCAGCACCGCGAGCCCGGCTCCGCTCCTGCGCAGCATGGTGTTCATCACGGCATCTCCTTCCGGATCGAGATCGATCGAAGGCTAGAGGAGCAAGGAGTGTGCCTCGCGCGACCGGAGCGCCGAAGCCGCGAGGACGACGTCGAGAGGCGGGATGCGCGCGCCCGCGCGAGCCGGACGCCGGGAAGGAGGACGCGGTTACCGGGTAAGTCTTGGCCGCGCCGGCCCCGAGACGGAGCCGGCGCGGCCGGGCGAGCGATCGCCTACGGCGCGACCGCGATCTTGTCGAAGAACAGGTAGAAGGAGGGGTGGAGCTTGAAGCCGGTCACCTTCTTGGTGCCGGCCGCGTTCTGGACCGCGTTGTCGATGAAGATCCACGGGGCGTCGTCCACCACCAGCTTCTGCACCTGGCGGTAGAGATCGCCGCGCTTCTTGAGATCCACGATGCGGCTCGCCTCCGCGAGCAGCTTGTCCACCTCCGGGTTGGCGTAGGCGCCACCCCGGAAGCCGCCCTTGCCGTCGATCACCAGGCTCAGCATGGGAGCCGGATCACCCGGGTCGAGCATGAAGGACATGGCGCCCATGTCCGCCTCCTGCCCGAACCCCTTGCCGTACTTGTTGAGGTAGGCGCCCCACTCGAAGGTCTGGATGGAGGCCTGCACGCCCACCGCGGCCAGATCGGCCTGGATGGCCTGGGCCATGGTCTTGGGCGACTGCATGCCGGAGCCCGACTCCGGGATCCAGAACACGGCCGGGAAGCCGTTGGGGTATCCGGCGTCGGCGAGGAGCTTCTTGGCCCGCGCGGGGTCGTACGGGTACTTCGTGACCTGGTCGGTGAAGGCCCAGGTGATCGAGGGCGGCACCGGGCCGATGGCCGCGGTGGCGGTCTTCTTCAGCAGGTCGCTCGCGATGGCCTCGCGATTCACCGCGTAGTTGACCGCGCGTCGCACCCGCACGTCGTTGAACGGCTTCTTCTCGGTGTTGAGGGTCACCCACCAGATGTGCGGGCCGGGCTGCTCGTAGTAGACGAGCTTGGGATCCTTCCTCACCTGGGCCACGTTGTCGGGGGGCACGTCCACGATGAAGTCCACGCCGCCCGAGAGCAGCTCGGTCACCCGGGTCTGCTCCTCCACCAGCGGGCGGAACACGATGCGCTCGAGCTTCGGGGGCCCGGCCCAGTACCCGGAGTTGGCCTCCAGCACGATGCGCACATTCTTGTCCCACGACACGAACTTGAAGGGGCCGGTGCCGACCGGATGGCTCGCGAACTCCTTGCCGTACTTCCGCACCGCGGTCGGGCTCACGATGCGCCCGGTGTTGAGGGTCAGGTTGTTGAGCAGCGGGGAGAACGGCTGCTTCAGCGTGAAGCGCACCGTCTCCGGATCGACGACGGTCACCTCCTTGATCGCCCCGTAGTAGAACGAGGCGAACGGGAACGGGCCGGTCTCGGCCTGCGGGTGCTTCGGATCGAGCAGGCGATCGTAGGTGAACTTGACCGCCTCCGCGTCGAACGGGGTGCCGTCGTGGAACTTCACGTTCCGGCGCAGGGTGAAGGTATAGGTGAGGCCGTCCGGCGACATCTTCCACGCGGTGGCCAGCCCCGGCTCCTGCGTGAACGAGCCCTCCTTGAAGCGCACCAGGGTGTCGTACACGCTCGACAGCACCCGCATCGAGTTGATGTCGGTGAGCTGCCCGGGATCCATCGAGGTCGGCTCGGCCACGAGCCCCACCACCAAGGTCTTGGCCGCCGCGTCCGCCGCCGGCGCGCCCGCGCCCGCCAGCGCCGTGAGCAGCAGCCCCGCCACCGCGACCACCTTCCGCCATGCTCTCATCGATCTCCTCCTCCTGAGGGGTTCCGCCGAGAACCATCGCTGCCTACCATCGCGTCACCGCAATCTCGGGTCGAGCGCGTCGCGCAGCCCGTCGCCCAAGAGGTTACAACCTAGCACCAGCACGAAGATCGCGAGGCCCGGAATCGCGGCCACGTGGGCGGCCACCGTGATGAACTGGCGTCCGTCCGCGAGCATGGTGCCCCAGTCCGCGGTGGGCGGCTGGGCACCGAGGCCGATGAAGGAGAGGCCCGCGCTCTCGGTGATCATCACCCCGATGTTCATGGACACGAACACGAGGATCGGCCCCGCGATGCCGGGCAGGATGTGCCGGCGGAGGATGCGCCCCTCGCTCGAGCCGATCGCGCGCGCCGCCTCCACGAACTCCTGCTCGCGCAGCAGGAGCACCGCCGCGCGCACCCCACGGGCGTAGAACGACACGTTCACCACCGCCACCGCGAGCATCGCGTTCACGAGCCCGGGCCCGAGCGCGGCCACCAGCAGCATCGCGAGCAGGATGTAGGGGAACGCCATGATCAGGTCGATGCCCCGCATCGCGAGGTGGTCGGTGAGGCCACCGTAGAAGCCGGTCACGAGGCCGACCGCGGTGCCCGCCAGCATCGCCAGCAGGGTCGCGAGCACGCCGACCACCAGCGACACGCGCGCCCCCCACACCACCCGGCTCAGCAGGTCGCGCCCGAGGTGGTCGGAGCCGAGCGGGTGCTCGGGGCTGAGCGGAGGCGCGAGGCGCCGGCTCGGCTGGGTGCGGTTGGGATCGGCGAGCGGCAGCGCGGGGGCCAGCGCCGCGACCACCGCGACCAGCGCCACGATCAGGGCTCCGGCGGCCCGCGCCCGCCGGCGCCGGCGCGCGGGCGCCTCAGTGGACATGGCGCACCCGCGGGTCGACCACCGCGTAGAGCAGATCGGTGGCCAGGTTGATCGCCACGTAGCTCGCCGCGATCAGCAGCACGCCCCCCTGCACCAGCGGGAAGTCGCGGGTGAGGATGGCGTTGACCATCATGAAGCCGACGCCGGGCCACGCGAACACCGTCTCCACGTAGACCGCCCCCGCGAGCAGGTAGCCCACCTGCAGGCCCAGCACGGTGACGAGCGCGACCAGGGTGTTGCGGAAGGCGTGCCACCCGATCACCCGCGGCTCGGAGGCGCCCTTGGCGCGTGCGGTGCGCACGTAGTCCTGCGCGATCACGTCGAGCATGCTCGTCCGGGTGAGCCGCGAGACGATGGCGAGCGGCACCAGCGAGAGGGTGACCGCGGGCAGGATCAGGTGCGCCAGGAGATCGCGCGCGCCCCCGTCGCCCGCCGGCGCGTACATGCCGGTGCCGGGCAGCCAGCCGAGGCGCACCGAGAAGCCGATGATCAGCAGGAGGCCGACCCAGAACGCGGGCATGCTGATGCCCACCATCGCCACCACCTGGGCGAGCCGGTCGATCGACGATCCGGGACGAGTGGCGGCCAAGACCCCGAGCAGGATCCCGGCCGGGAACGCGAGCAGCAGCGCGCCGGCCGCGAGGATCAGGGTGGCCTGGAAGCGCCGGACCAGCTCCGGCAGCACCGGGCGCCTCAGCATGATCGAGCGTCCCAGGTCCCCGTGTGCGGCGCGCGCGGCCCAGCGCCCGTACTGGACGATCATGGGCCGGTCGAGCCCGAGCTGGGTTCGCAGATTCGCGAGCTCGCTCGGGGTCGCCATCGGGCCCAGCAGGACCTGCGCCGGGTCGCCGGGCGCCAAGTGGAGCGCGAGGAACACCACGAAGGAGACGCCGACCAGGACGAAGAGGGCGGAGAGGAGACGGTGCGTCAGATAGCGTCGCATGCGGTCGGCGGCGCCGATCGTGCCAGATCGGGCCGGGATCGGCAAGGGTGACCGGCCCCAACCGGTCCGCACCGGCATCTTGACATGGTGGAACCGGCAGCGCAGTATCGCGGCGGCCGCGACGGCGTCGTCCGAGCCCACAACATCACCCACACCCGCTCCGGCGGAGAAGGGTCAAGGGGGGCAACATGGCGAGCGAAGCCAGAAGCGAGCTCCGGGCCGACGTTCACAGCATCGAACCCATTCCCGAGTCCGACAAGGACTCCACCGGCCCGCAGCAGATGTGGATCTGGGCGGGCGCCAACATCGCCCCGATCAACTGGGCCCTCGGCGCTCTCGGCATCGTCCTCAAGCTCGGCCTCTGGGAGACCATCGCGGTCATCGTCCTGGGCAACCTGGTGGGCTGCGCGATCTTCTCCGCCTTCACGGTGATGGGCCACAAGACCGGCGTGAACCAGATGGTGCTGAGCCGCTCCGCCTTCGGCCGGCGCGGCGCCTACCTGCCGAGCGCCCTCATGTTCCTGATGACCCTCGGCTGGATCGGGGTCAACACCTACTTCCCGGTGAAGATCGCGGTGGCCATCCTCGGCCAGTTCGGCATCGGCGACACCTGGCTCACGAACTTCGTGGTGGTCACGGTGGTCATGGTGATCCAGGTGCTGATCGGCATCTACGGCTTCTACGCGATCCGGACCTTCGAGAAGTACACGGTGCCGGTCACCGTCGTGATCATGGCCCTGATGAGCGTGCTGGCCTGGACGCGCCCGGGGGTGGTGAACTGGGGGCTCACCAGCTCGCTCCCGCCCGGCGCCCACTTCGCGATGCTGACCCTGCTCATGACCGCGATCGGGGTGGGCTGGGGCATCTCCTGGGTGACCTGGGCCTCCGACTACTCCCGCTTCGTGCCGCGGCAGGCGCCCTCCTCGTCCGTGTTCTGGTACAGCTACGTCGGCATGTTCGTCCCCACCGTGTGGCTCGCCATCCTCGGGGCCACCATCGCGAGCACCACGATGGACACCGACCCGGCCAAGATGGTGAGCAGCGTCTTCGGCGGGGTCACCAGCCTCCTGGTCCTCTTGCTGGTCCTGCACGGGCCGGTGGCCACCAACATCCTGAACGTCTACTCGGCCGCCCTCGCCGCGCTCAGCCTGGGCGTGCGGGTGTCGCGCACCGCGATCGCCCTCATCGCGGGCATCGTCGGCTACGTCGTCACCCTCTA
>DASZJM010000375.1:0-3300 GCA_035948165.1 Candidatus Methylomirabilota bacterium | reverse complement strand
CTGATGAACCTGACGGCGGCGCTGCTCCTGAGCCTGACCGCGGCGACCGCCGCGCAGGCGATGACGCCGACCGAGACCGTGAAGTCCCGAGTGGACGAGGCCCTCCAGGGCCTCAGCCAGACCACGAGTGCCACCCCCGAGGCCGCCGAGCGCCGTCGCACGGAGATCCGTCGCGCGGCCGATTCGCTCTTCGACTTCAGCGAGATGGCCCGTCGCGCGCTCGGCCGCCACTGGGCGGACCGCACCGCGGCGGAGCGGGACGAGTTCGTGCGGCTCTTCACCGATCTGATCGCCCGCTCCTACATCGGCAAGATCGACCGCTACGCGGGCGAGGCCATCGCCTACACCGGCGAGCGCGTGGACGGCGACGAGGCGAGCGTGCGATCGCAGGTCGTGACCGCGAAGGGCTCGCAGATCCCCGTCGAGTATCGCCTGCACAAGGTCAACGAGAACTGGACCGCCTACGACGTCCTCATCGAGAACGTGAGCCTGGTCGGCACCTATCGCAGCCAGTTCGACCGGGTCATCAAGTCGGAGTCGTTCGCGGATCTGCTGCGGCGCCTGCGCGAGAAGGGCCAGGTCGCGGACGCGCGGTAGCCCTGACCCCCCTCACCCTGTAGCCCCTCACCCTGCCCTCTCCCCCTTGCGGGGAGAGGGTTCTTACTTGTCCCCGCAAGGGGAGAGGGTTGTTACTTGCTGCTGAGGTACTGGGCCTCGTCGAAGGACTCGGCGGCGAGCTCGGTGAGGCCGGTGCGGGTGTAGAGGTCGCCCAGCAGCAGGTGGAGCGTCGGCTCGTCGCGGTCCGCCGCCAGCGCGGTGACCACCACGCGGCGGGCGTCGTGGAGAAAGCCCTCGCGCGCGAGGAGCCCGGCCTGCAGCACCGCGCGCGAGGTCGGTGAGACCGACGGCCCCAGCTCCTGCTCGAGCCCGGCGAGATCGCTCGCCACCGCGCGCGCCCGCTCCGCGTCCACCACCTCGAACCAGGCGTCCTGCGTCGGATGGCCGGCCGCGGTCACCTGCAGGGTGTAGCGCACGCCGGGACTGAGGGCGGGGGCGTCGGCCGGATACTCCCAGCGGGCGCCGATGACCTCGCGCTTCTCGACCACCGGGCCGGCGGGGCCGGCCACCCGCACGGTGTAGCGGGTGAACCGGCTGCCGAGCCACTCGAACGCGAGGGTCTCGGGCAGCACGCGCCCGTTGCGCGGGCTCACGATGACCGGCGGCCGCGTCGCGCCGCGGGTGGCGAGCACCGCCTGCGACGACTCCTTGGTGGTTCCGGCCAGGAAGCCCAGGCTCGCCTCCACCAGCGCCCTGGCCTTCTGGCCCTGACCCGCGGCGGCGGCGCTCGGCACCGTGAACGCCCCGCTTGCCCCCTCGATCCGCACGGTGCCGCGCCCGCCGGAGAGCAGCACGACCGCGCTCGCGTTGTCGCTGGTCCGCACCTGGTCGCCGACCCGCAGGGCGAGCAGCGGCCGCGCCGGCTTCCAGTCGCCGCCCGCCGCCGGTCGCACCTCCACGCGGCCGCGCCCCGGCTTGAGCTCGGTGATGACCGCGGCGGTCTCGGCGCTCTGGGCGCGGGCGGGCGGAGCGGGCGCGAAGGGGGCCGCCAGGAGCAGGAGCAGCAGTACTCGGATCGCCACGCCCATCGCGTCAGCCCTCCTCGAGGCTCAGCAGCTCGTGGATCTCGACCGGCTCGCGCCGCCCCTTCACCGACACGCTGCCCCGGCTCCGGACCACGGACCGGTCGCGCAGGACGGCCAGCACCGCGCCGCTGATCAGAATGCCGGTGCCGAGGTCGCGATTCAACCCCTCCATGCGGGAGGTGAGGTTGACGGTGTCGCCCAGCACCGCGTACTTCTTCTTGCGCGGGGCGCCGAGGGTGCCCGCGAAGGCCGAGCCGGTGTGCACCGCGATCCCCATCGCGAGCGGCCCGCGCCCCTCCGCCTCCCACCGCTGGTTGAGCCCGGCGAGCGCGGCGTGCATGCCGATCGCGGTGCGGGCCGCGTGCCAGCAGTGCTCGGGGTCGTCGAGCGGGGCGCCGTAGACCGCCATGATCGCGTCGCCGATGAAGTCCTGCACGAGGCCGCGGTGGGCCAGGATCACGTCGACCATCGCGGTGAAGTACTCGTTCATCATCTCGGAGACCGTCTCGGGGGGCAGGCGCTCCGAGATGGTGGTGAACCCGCGTAGGTCCGACAGCAGCACGGTCACCCGGCGCACCTCGCCGCCCAGCGAGGCGCCGCTGCGCAGGACCTGGTCCATCACCTGCGGGCTCACGTACTGGCCGAAGGCGGAGCGCAGCCGCCGGCGGCGCACCCAGTGCGCGCCCTGGAGGTAGGCCAGCGTGCCGAGCAGGGGCGCGAGGAAGTCGAGCCAGTAGCCGCCGCGGGTGTAGGCCTCGTAGCTCGCGGCCACGAGCCCCGCGACCAGGAGCAGGCCGGCGAGCGCGAGCCAGGCCGGACGCAGCCAGAGCGAGAGGAGCGAGATCGACACGCACACCGCGGTGAGCAGCGCCAGGTTGAGATACCACGGTGGCGGCAGGAGTGTCCGGCGCGAGAGCAGGGTGTTGACCATGTGGGCCTGGATCTCCACGCCCGACATGAGCCCGGTGGGGGTGGGGAAGAAGTCGCGGCTCTCCACGAAGGTCGCGCCCACCATCACCAGCCGGTCGCGGAACGGGTTGTCCGCGTCGGGCTCCGTCCCGCTGCGCGCCAGCGAGACGAGCGGCTCGCTCGGGAACGAGGTGAAGGCGCCGGGCGGCCCGGTGTAGTCGATGCGCCACGGCGGCCCCGCGAGCTGGGCGAGGGTGGCCTCCGACCGCCGGATCTTGCCCTGGTCGTCGCGCACCGGCAGCGGGATGGTGGTGCGGGCGGCCCCGAGGCGCGCGGCGAGGTCGTGCGGAGCCATCCCGGTCGTGCCGGCGAGCGTGGCGAGGGCGAGCGCGGGCAGCCGCGCACCGTTCGCGCCGGGGAGGACGGGGGAGAAGCGGCGCACCACCCCGTCCGCGCCGAGCGGGGCGTTCGCGAAGCCGGTCAGCGCGGCCAGCTCGGGGGAGAACGGCGGGAGCAGCGCGAAGGCGCCGCTCCGGGGCTCGGGCATCGCGAGCGAGGCGAAGACCAGCGAGCCCGGCCGCTGCGCGTTCCAGCGCCGCGCGGTGGCGAGCAGGGCCTGGTCCTCGGCGGGCGTGGACGGGGTGGTGACCACCAGGTCGAAGGCCACGACCCGCGCGCCGCTCCGGAGCAGGAAGTCGGCGAGGTCGGCCACGTAGCGCCGCGAGAGGGGCTGGCGCTGGCCCAGGGC
>DASZJM010000374.1:0-1625 GCA_035948165.1 Candidatus Methylomirabilota bacterium | reverse complement strand
CGGGTGGCCGCGGTCAACGCGGTCAGCGATCTCTGGGCCAAGGGGGTGGCGCCGCGCTTCGCGCTGGCCCAGGTCACCGTGACGGACGACGAGCCGGCGCGCGCCGAAGAGACGCTCTACCAGGTGATGGCGGGCGCCCGCGCCGCCCTCGATGCCGACGGGGTCACCCTGGTGGGCGGTCACACCACCACCGGACCGGAGCTGGTGGTGGGCTTCGCGGTCTGGGGCCTGGCCGACTCGCGCGATGCGCTGATCCGCATCGGGGGCCTCTCCGCGGGCGATCAGCTCGTGCTGACCAAGCCGCTCGGCACCGGGGTGCTGCTGCAGGCCGACATGCGCGGGCTCGCGCGCGGCGCGTGGATCGAGGCGTGCGACGCCTCCATGCTCCGCTCGAACCGTCACGCCGCGAGAGCGGCGGGTCCCCTGCGTCTCTCCGCCGGCACCGACGTGACCGGCTTCGGCCTGGCCGGGCACCTGGGCTCGATGCTGCGCGCGAGCAAGGCCGCCGCGCGGCTCGACCTCGACGCCCTCCCGGCCCTGCCCGGCGCGCTCTCGCTGCTCGGCCGCGGCGTGCGGAGCACCGCGCACCCCGAGAACGCCAAGGCCCGCCGCGCGATGTGGGTGGAGCCGGCGGCGGCGCGCCACCCGGCGCTCGACCTGCTCTTCGATCCGCAGACCTCGGGCGGCCTGCTGCTCGGCCTTCCCGCGGAGCGAGGCGACGCGCTCCTCGCGGCGGTGCGCGCGGCCGGCGACCCGGCCGCCGCGGTCATCGGCGTGGTCGGCCCGCCCCGCCGCGACGGCGCGCTGATCGAGGTCGTGGCGACCGGGCCGGCGCCCGCGGCGCGGCGCGCCGCGACGGGCTGATCTCGACCACCAGTCCGTCGCCCCACCCGTACTTCGCCGCCGAGAGCGCGCGGACCGTCGCGACCAGCTCCCGCTCCGCGCCGCGCTCGACCACGCGGGCCCGAGCCCGGAAGCTCCGGGTGCCGACGCGCGCGCGCACGGCCGGATCCGCGAGGAGGTTCTGGACCCACCCGGCCCGGAGCCCGTGCTCGGCGATCAGGTAGTAGCGGCCCGCGTGGCGCGTGAACCAGATCTCGATCCGGCGCGGGCGCCCGCTGCGGCGGCCGGTGGTGGTCAGATAGAAGTACTTCACCCGCCGAAGGCGCGGTCGAACTGCCGGCGGGCCGCGTCGTCGAGGCCCTCGCGGAACTTCCGGTAGCGCTCGAGGAAGCGCTTCCCGGCCCGGGTGAGGCGCATGCCGCGCGCGGGCCCGCCTCCCGGCACCCGCTCCACGAACTTGAAGCCGGCCGCGGTCTCCAGGTCGCGCAGGTAACCCCACGCGTTGCGGTAGGACATCTCGAGCTCCCGGGCCGCCTTCTGGAGCGAGCCGCGCTGGCCGATCAGCTCGAGCAGGCGCGCGCGGCCGTCCCCGAACTTGAAGTCGTCACCGAACGTGACCCACACCCGCAGCTTCGGCTTCATGCGCCGGTCTCGGCCCGCCGGGCGCGGCGCTAGCCCTGGGCGAGCGTCAGGTCGGAGCGGTCGTCTTCCTCGTCGCCGTTCCGGAGGAGATCGAGGAGCCGGGGATCGGCCGGCACCAGGATCCCGGTGGCACCGACCGC
>DASZJM010000373.1:0-2450 GCA_035948165.1 Candidatus Methylomirabilota bacterium | reverse complement strand
GTCCTCGTGGGCGAGCGGGGCGCCGAAGAGGGCCATGATGCCGTCGCCCATCACCTGGTTCACGGTGCCCTCGTAGCGGTGCACCGCGGCCATCATGAGCTGCAGCACCGGGTCGAGGACCCGGCGCGCCTCCTCCGGATCACGGTCGGCGAGCAGCTCCATCGAGCTCTGCAGATCGGCGAAGAGCACGGTGACGAGCTTCCGCTCGCCCTCGAGCGCCGCTTTCGAGTCGAGGATGCGCGCCGCGAGGTGCTTCGGGGTGTAGGCCTCGGGCGGGCCGAATCGCGGCTCCCCCGCCGGCGCGGCGGCGAGGGCGGCGCCGCAGCCGCCGCAGAAGCGTTCGGCGGCCTCGTTCGCGAAGCCGCAGGCAGGACACCGGGAGGCGAATGGGAATCCGCAGCCGCCGCAGAAGCGTCGGTCCGGGCGATTCTCCGCGTGACATCGCGGACAATTCACGCAAACACCATACGGTGCGGCGCCGAACCGGTCAACCGGCGGCGCGGCGGGCCGCGGTGCGCCAGACCCACTCCACGGGCCCGACCGCGAAGCGGTGCGTCCACCAGACCGAGCCCGCGAGCTGGACGCCCCAGATGGCGAGCACGAGGAGGAGCTGGCCGACCCGGTCCACGCGCGCGAAGAGCCCGAGACCGTGTCCGTAGAAGATCGTGGTGGCGAGCACGGTCTGCAGGAGGTAGTTGCTGAGCGCGGTGCGGCCGACCGCGGCCACCGCCCGCGCCCGCCAGCCCGCGCGGCAGCACAGCATCACGAGGCCGATCCACCCGAGGCCGACCGCGAGGTCGCTCCAGTAGGCGAGCTGGCTGCCGATCAGCATGAAGTCGCCGAGGTCTCCCTGGAGGGCCCGGCCGCGCTCGGCGCCGTACCACGCGACCGGCAGGCCGAGGCCGAACCCGAGCGCGGTCATGGCCGCGTAGAAGCGCGCCGAGCGGGCGCCGCTCAGGACGCCGAGCTTGAACAGCCCCATCCCGACGAGCATGAGCCCGCCGGCCTGCCAGAGACCGCGCAGCACCAGCTGCGACGTCTCGATCTGGAACGCCTCGGGGGCGCGGTAGGCCATCTGCGCGAGCCAGCCGCCCCGGTACGTGGCGATCTCCCGCGCGATCATCTCGGGCGACGGCGCCCACACCGAGAGGAACTGCGCCCGCATCGCCGGCGGCCACCACGGCTGGGAGAGGCCGAGGGCGAGGGTCAGCCCGGAGGCGATCGCGAGGGCCACGGCCCCGCGGGTGAGCAGCCCGCGCGGGGGCAGCGCGCGGAAGGCGAACACCGCCGCGCCGCAGAGCGCGAAGGTGACCAGCATGTCGCCGTACCAGAGCAGGTAGGCGTGCGCGAGCCCGATCCCGAGGAGCAGGGCCATGCGGCGGCGGTGGAGGCGTTCTACCACGTCGGGCGCGTCCGGCGCGTCGCCGCGGCCCGAGAGCAGCAGGAGCCCGGCCCCGAAGAGCATGGCGAAGATCGCGATGAACTTGCCGTCGGCCAGCACCGCGGTGGCGAGCCAGATCCATCCGTTCGGGCCGTGGAGGTCGCCGGACACCGCGGGGTTCACCCGGGCCGCCACCACCATCGCGAACGACTGCATGTGCACCGGCAGGATCCCGAGCACGCCCACTCCGCGGAGCGCGTCGAGCGAGGTGATGCGCGGCGAGGCGTCCGGCACCGCGAAGGCGGGAGGGTGTCGGGCGGGCGGCGGCCGGTTACGCGGAGGCGGGCGTGATGACCGTCTTCGCGCCGCGACCCGCGGTGGCGTGGGCGAAGGCCTCCTCGATGCGCTCGAGCGGGAACTTCGCGCCGACGAGCCGCTTCACCCCGAGCTTCGGCAGGAGGGCGAGGGCGCGGCGGAAGGCGGTACCGCGCCCGTAGGCGCCGTGGACGCGGACCTCGCGGAAGTGAACGTCGAAGAGATCGATCGGCATCCGGCTGCCCTTCGGGTTGACCCCGACCAGCTGGAGCACTCCGGTCGGCCGCACCATCGAGAAGGCCTCGGCGACCAGCTCGGGCTTGCCCACCGCCTCGCACACCACCTCCGCCCCGCGGCCGCCGGTGAGCGCCATCACCCGCTCGGGCAGGCTCTCGCGGGTCGGATCCACCACCACGCGCGCGCCGAGCTTGCGGGCGAGCTGCCGCCGCTCCTCGAGCGGATCGGAGAGGACGAGGCGCGCGGCGCCCCGACGGCGGGCCAGCACCATGGTGAGGAGGCCCATGATGCCGCCGCCCATCACCACCACGGTGGCGTCGCGCGGCATCGTGAACATCTCGAGCCCGGAGAGGCAGCAGGACGCGGGCTCCGCGAGGGCGGCGGTGACCGCGTCGAGCCCCTTCGGCAGCGGGTGCACGCAGTGCGCCGGGAGCGCGGCGCGCTCCGCGAAGCCGCCCACCCGGGTGGCCTTGGCGCACTGGCTGATCCGGCCCTGCTGGCAGGCCAGGCACGCGCC
>DASZJM010000372.1:0-3185 GCA_035948165.1 Candidatus Methylomirabilota bacterium | reverse complement strand
CGCCCCCACCACCGACGCCGTGACCCACCGACACGCCTACGCCCTGCTGCTCGGCGTCGCCCTGGTGTGGGCCGGCAACTATCCGCTGGCCAAGATCGGCCTGCACGAGCTCGGGCCTGTCACGATGTCGGCGCTGCGCGCCCTCATCGCGGCGCCGCTGCTCGTGCTGGTCTCGCGGCTGCTCGAGGGGCCGTTGCCGCAGCTGGCCCGGCGCGACCTGATCGCGGTGGTGGTCCTGGCGGTGAGCGGCTTCGTGGGCAACTCCGCGCTGTGGTACGTGGGCCTGCGCTGGACGAGTCCGGCCAACGCGGGGATCCTCGGGGCGGCCTCTCCGGTGGTGGTGGCCCTCGCGGCGGCGGCCTGGCTGCGCGAGCGCGTCTCGCCGGCCAACCTGGCCGGCATCGGCCTCACCCTCGGCGCGGTGCTGCTGACCATCGCGCAGGGATCGCCCCGCACCCTGCTCACGCTCTCGGTCAACCGCGGCGACCTGATCATCCTGGTCTCGCAGAGCCTGTGGGTGGTCTACACGCTCTACAGCCGCGCGAACCTCTCCACGTTCTCACCGCTCCAGATGCTGGCCGGCGCCCACGTGGTCGCGGCGGGCCTGCTGCTGCCGCTGGCCCTCGTGGAGCGGCCGTGGCAAGCGTTCGCCCACGCCTCGTGGGTGAGCTTCTCGGTGGTCCTCTACAGCGCACTGCTGGGGACGCCGGCGCACATCGCCTTCTACCAGGCGGTGCGCACGGTGGGGCCGAGCCGGGCCGCGGTGTTCATGAACCTGATGCCGTTCATGGTGCTCGGGCTCTCGTGGCTGATGCTGGGCGAGCCCATCCGCTGGTACCACTGGGTGGGCGCGGTCGGGGTGATCGCGGGCGTAGTCCTCACCACCCGCCGCTAGAGCCTGGCCGCCGCTAGCGCTTGGCCGCCGCCTTGGTCCCCTTGCCCGGCGCCGGCTTGGCCGGCTTGTCGTCCTTGATGAGGTGCTTCACCTCGTCCATGAACTGGGAGATGTCCTTGAACTGGCGGTACACCGAGGCGAAGCGCACGTAGGCGACCTGGTCGAGCTTCTGCAGGTGCTCCATCACGATCTCGCCGAGCTCGAGGCTGGTGATCTCCTTCTCGGCCCGGTCGTGCAGCTTGGCCTCGATGTCGGCCACCACGTCGTCCACCGCCTGGACCCCGACCGAGCGCTTCTCGCAGGACTTGAGGATGGAGCCGCGGAGCTTCTGCCGGTCGAAGGGCTCGCGCCGCCCATCGCGCTTGACCACGTGGGGCAGCACGTCCTCGATGTACTCGTAGGTGGTGTAGCGGCGGTGGCACTTGAGGCACGCGCGCCGGCGGCGGATGAACTCGCCGTCGCGTCCCACCCGCGAGTCCACCACGCGGTCCTCGGTGTGGCCGCAGAACGGGCACTTCACCGGAGGCGCCCCGGGTAGAGCGGGAACTTCGACGTCAGCTCCTGTACCTCGGCCCGCACCGTGGCCTCCACCTGGCCGTCGCCGAGCCGGCTCAGCACCCGGTCGATGAAGTCCGCGATCCGCGCCATCTCCGGCTCCTTCATGCCGCGCGTGGTCACCGCCGGCGTCCCGATGCGGACGCCGCTCGTGACCATGGGGCCCTTGGTGTCGAAGGGGATGCCGTTCTTGTTGACGGTGATCCACGCCCGGTCGAGGGCCTCCTGGGCGTCCTTGCCGGTGACGTTGCGCCCGCTCAGGTCCACCAGGATCAGGTGGGTGTCGGTGCCGCCCGAGACGAGACGGAAACCGCGAGCCTGCATCGCCTCCGCGAGCGCGCGGGCGTTCTTGACGATCTGCCCCTGGTAGGCGCGCCAGTCCGGGGTCTGGGCCTCGCGGAAGGCGACCGCCTTGGCCGCGATCACGTGCATCAGCGGCCCGCCCTGGATGCCGGGCAGCACCGTGCGGTCGAGCTCCTTGGCGTACTGGCTGCGGCACATCACCATGCCGCCGCGCGGCCCGCGCAGGGTCTTGTGGGTGGTGGTGGTGACGAAGTCGGCGTGGGGCAGCGGCGAGGGATGGAGGCCCGCGGCCACCAGCCCGGCCGGGTGCGCGATGTCGGCCATGAAGGCGGCGCCCACCTCGTCGGCGATCTCGCGGAACGGCTTGAACTCGATGGCGCGCGGGAAGGCCGAGCCGCCCGCGATGATGAGCCGCGGCCGGTGCTGGCGGGCGAGGTCGCGCACCTCGTCCATGTCGATGCGCTCGGTGTCCCGGCGGACGCCGTAGGGCACGATCTTGTAGAGGCGGCCCGAGAAGTTGATCGGGCTGCCCGCGGTGAGGTGGCCGCCGTGCGCCAGGTTCGGCCCGAGCACGGTGTCGCCCGGCTTGAGCAGGGTGAAGTACACCGCCATGTTGGCCTGCGAGCCCGAGTGCGGCTGCACGTTGACGTGCTCGGCCCCGAAAAGATCGCGCGCCCGACTGATGGCCAGCTCCTCGGCGATGTCCACGAACTCGCAGCCGCCGTAGTAGCGCTTGCCCGGATAGCCCTCCGCGTACTTGTTGGTCATCACCGAGCCGACCGCCTCCAGCACCGCCTCGGAGACGAAGTTCTCCGACGCGATCAACTCGAGGTTGCGGGACTGCCGCTCGGTCTCCGCGCGGATCGCCTTGGCGATCTCGGGGTCGGCCTGCTCGAGCGGGCTCACCGGCGGTCCCCCGCGTGCCGCACCTCGACGTCGGCGATCTTGGCGACCCGGCGCGCGTGGCGGCCGGCCGCGAAGTCGGTCTCGAGCCAGGCCTGGAGGATGTCGGCCGCCATGTCCGCGCCCATCAGCCGGCCGCCCAGCACCAGCACGTTGGCGTCGTTGTGCTCGCGGCTCATCCGTGCGGTGTAGAGGTCGGCGCAGAGCGCCGCGCGCACGCCCGGGACCTTGTTGGCCGCGATCGACATGCCGATCCCGGTGCCGCACACCAGGAGCCCGCGCTCGACCTTGTGATCGGCGACCGACTCCGCGACCAGCGCGGCGTAGTCCGGGTAGTCGACCGACTCGGTGGAGTGGGTGCCGAGGTCCAGCACCTGGTAGTCGTGGTTTATCAACCAGCCCTTGAGGGCTTCCTTGAGCCCGTATCCGGCATGGTCGGCGCCGAGCGCAATCGTGGAAACCACGCGCCAACCTTACGCTCCGTCGGGGCTGGGTGTCAAGGAACCCGCTACCGGTGGGGGACACCGCA
>DASZJM010000371.1:0-4061 GCA_035948165.1 Candidatus Methylomirabilota bacterium | reverse complement strand
GACCGGGTGCTGCATCCGGCCGCGGGCGGCATGTCGCTGGTCAAGACCTGGAAGGGTTTCAACGAGCTGCGCACGCTCGGCTGGGTCGATCGGCTCCCGAAGATGACGGTGGTGCAGGCCGCGCGCTGCGCGCCCATCGTCGAGTCGTGGCGACAGGGCCTGCCGCGGGTGGCCGCGGTGGAGAGGCAGGCCACCGCGGCGAGCGCGCTCGCCGCCGCCGATCCGGGGCTGCTCGGCGACCGCGCGCTCCACACCGTGCGGGCCTCGGACGGCGCGGGGATCGCAGTCGACGAGCCCGAGATCCTGGACGCGGTCCGCCTCCTCGGTCAGGACGGCCTCATGATCGAGCCCAGCGGCGCGGTCACGGTGGCCGCGGTACGCCGCGGCGTCCGCGAGGGCACCATCGACCCGGGCGAATCGGTGGTCTGCGTGCTCACCGGCTCCGGCTTCAAGGACTTCGACCGCATCCTGGACCTGGTCGAGATCCCGTCCGAGGTCATCGCGGGCTACGAGGCGATGGCGGCCGCCGCCGAGCGGATCGGCTGACGTGGCGGCGACCCGCGGGCGCGTCGAGCGGCGGCTCGCCGAGCTCGGGCTCGAGCTGCCCCAGCAGCCGGTCCCGGTGGGCAACTACCTGCCCGCCGCGCGCGTCGGCAATCTCGTCTTCACCTCCGGGCAGACCGCGCGCATCAACGGGGTGCGCCGCTACGTGGGCGTGGTCGGTCAGGAAGTGAGCGAGGCGGACGCGTACCTCTCCGCCCGCGACGCGATGCTCAACTGCCTGGCCTGCGTGAAGCAGGCGGTGGGCTCGCTCGACCGCGTGAAGCGGGTGGTCAAGGTGGTGGGCTTCGTGAACGTGGGGGCGGACTTCGACCGCCACCCGACCGTGATCAACGGCGCCTCCGACCTGCTGCCCAAGCTCTTCGGGGAGGCCGGCCGCCACGTGCGGTCCGTGGTGGGCCTCTCCTCCCTGCCCTCGAACGTCTCGGTCGAGGTGGAGCTGGTCGTCGAGGTGCGCTAGCCCGCGCTCACTGGGCCGCGAGGCGGGCGCGGTAGGCGTCGAGAATCTGGCCGCCCGCCGGGCCCATCTGCCGCAGCCAGTCGTCCAGGGCGGTCCGGCCCGCCGCGCGCAGCGCCTGCCGGTACTCGGGAGAGAGCTCGGTGGTGAGCGCCACGCCCGCCGCGCGCATCTGGACGTAGTTGGCCTCGACGCGCGTCTTCATCACCTCCCACTGGCGCGCTTCCGTCTCCGCGGCCGCCTCGCGCACCGCCCGCTGCGTCGCGGGGTCGAGCGCGCGCCACGCGTCGGCGTTGACGGTGACCATGCTCATGGTCACCGCGTACTCGATCGCGGTGAAGTGGCGCAGCGTCTCCATGAGCCGCGCGCCCGCCCCGCCGTCTCCGGAGGAAAGCACCGCGTCGAGCTGGCCCGCCTTGAGCTGGGGCAGCGCGTCCGCGAACGACACCGCCACCGGCGCCGCGCCGGCGGCCTGGAACGCGACCACCCCGTTGGCGTCGGCGGTGCGGATGCGTAGGCCACGGAGGGCCTCCGCCGAGTCGACCGGCTTGTGGGCCCAGATGCCGGCGGCCGGCCACGGCGACTGGAAGAGCAGGACCTGGTTGCGCTGGGCGAGCGCACGCTCGTAGGCCGGCCGGGCCACCGCGGCCAGGGCCTGTCCCTGCTCGGGCGTGGTGGCGAGGAACGGCAGCGACGGGAGCAGGAAGACGGGATCCACCCCGCCGAGCGCGCCCATGTAGGTGTTGCCGAGCACGAGCGCACCGCGGGCGATCGCGTCCACCATCTCCCGGGAGCGCAAGCCGCTCGAGGCGTCGTACTGGTGGGTGATCTCGACGCGGCCGCCGCTGCGCGCCGCGACCTCGCGCGCGAAGCGCGCGTCGGCCTCGCCCTGGATGGAGGTGGCGGGATACTCGTTCGCCATCTTCCACGCGACGCTCTGCGCGGAGGCCGGCGGTGGCGGCGCCAGCAGGACCAGCATCACCACCAGCCATGCGAGTCCTCGCCGTGGATGCGCCATTCCCCGTGACCTCCGGGGCGAGCATACCGCACCTCTCGACGGTCGCGGCCGGCCGGGTTAGGATGCCGCCATGCGCGCCGCCGTGATGCGGAACCGGAGCCTCGTGGTCGCCGACGTCCCGCGTCCCGAGCCCGGGCCCGGCGAGGTGCTGGTGCGCACGCTCGCGTGCGGCATCTGCGGCTCGGACCTGCACGCGCTCAAGCACGCCGACCGCTTCGTGGAGGCCTCCCGGCGTGCGGGCAGCGTGTTCACCATGGACCTCTCGCGCGACGTGGTGATGGGCCACGAGTTCTGCGCGGAGGTGGTGGACCACGGCCCCGACACCGGCAAGCGCGTCGCGGTGGGCACCCGCGTCTGCTCCCGGCCGACCCTGATCCGCCGCGACGGCCCTCGCACGGTGGGCTACTCGAACGACACGCCGGGCGGCTACGCCGAGTACATGCGGCTCACCGAGGCGCTCCTGCTCCCGGTGCCCAACGGGCTGCCCACCGAGCAGGCCGCGCTCACCGAGCCGATGGCGGTGGGCCTGCACGCGGTGGCCAAGGCGCGGCTCGAGCCCGACGACGCGCCGCTCGTGATCGGCTGCGGCCCGGTGGGCCTGGCCGTGATCGCCGCGCTCCGCCTGCACGGGGCGCGGCCCATCGTGGCCGCCGACTTCTCGGCGCGCCGGCGCGAGCTGGCCGCCGCGATGGGCGCGGACCACGTGGTGGACCCGGCGCAGGTCGCGCCCTGGCAGAGCTGGCGCGAGGCCGCGGTGTGGCGCGACGCGAGCCGCGCCCCCGCCCTGCCGCCGTGGATCGCGGGGCCCGCGCTCCGCCCCGCGGTGGTCTTCGAGTGCGTGGGCGTGCCCGGCGTGCTCGACCAGATCATGGCGCCCGCGCCGCGCGGCTCGCGCATCGTGGTAGTGGGCGTGTGCATGGAGCCCGACACGATCTACCCGATGCTCGGCATCAGCAAGGAGCTGAATCTCCAGTTCGTGCTCGGCTACACCCCCGAGGAGTTCGCGGCCACCCTCGGCCACGTCGCCGAGGGCCGCATCCCCACCACCCCGCTGATCACCGGCCGGGTCGGAGTGGAGGGCGTCGCGGGCGCGTTCGAGGCGCTCGCGTCCCCCGAGCGGCACGCCAAGATCCTCGTCGAGCCCTGGCGGGCCTGAGCCCCATCGCCGGCGCCGCTCCATCCACCTTCGCGGCCCTCCGGGAGCGGAACTACCGCTTCTACTGGCTCGGCCTCGTCTTCTACGTGCTCGGCCACCGCGCCGAGTACGTGACGTTCGCGTGGATGGTGTGGGAGGTCACCCACGACGCCCTCTACCTGGGCTACCTGGGCCTGGCCCAGGGCGTGCCGCTCGTGCTCTTCCAGCTCTGGGGCGGCGTGCTCGCCGACCGCACTAACCGGGTGCGCCTGCTGCTCGGCACCCAGATCCTGACCACGAGCGTGCTGCTGGTGACCTTCGCCCTCTCGGTGGCGGGGGTCGTGCACGTCGCGCACCTGCTCGCCCTCGCCGCCCTCAGCAACACCATCCGCGCCTTCGACGAGCCGAGTCGCATGTCGCTGGTGCCGCAGATGGTCGGGCGCGACCGGCTCCCCAACGCCATCGCGCTCGGCTCCATCCCCTGGCAGGCCGGGCGCATGATCGGCCCGTCCATCACCGGCGTGCTCATCGCCGCGTTCGGCGGTACGGTGGGCCTCGGGCTGGCCGCCGCGTCCTCCATCGTCGCACTCGGCATGTACAGCCGCCTCCGGGTCAGCGCGGACGCGCCCGCTCCGAGCCGCCAGCACCCGCTGCGCCAGCTCTACGCGGGGCTCCACTTCGTGGCTCACGACTTCGTGTTCGCGGCCCTGATCTGCCTGGCCCTCTTCAACGCGCTCTTCGGCCTCTCTTACGTGACCCTGCTGCCGGTCTTCTCCGACGTCTACTTCCAGGCCGGCTCCGCCGGCTACGGACTGCTGAACGCGGCCCACGGCACCGGCGCCCTCGTGGGCACGCTGCTGGTGGCGAGCCTCGCCGCGCGCATCCGCCGC
>DASZJM010000370.1:0-1636 GCA_035948165.1 Candidatus Methylomirabilota bacterium | reverse complement strand
GTGGTGAAGGTCTTCGACGAGACGATGAAGAGGGTCTCGGCCGGATCGAGGTCCCGCGTCGCCTCGACGAAGTCGGCGCCGTCCACGTTGGAGACGAAGCGCAGGGTGAGGCGCCGGTCGCTGTAGTGGCGCAGCGCCTCGGAGGCCATGACCGGGCCCAGGTCGGAGCCCCCGATGCCGATGTTCACCACGTTGCGGATGGGCCGTCCGGTGAAGCCCGTCCACGCCCCGCTCCGCACCCGGGTGGAGAAGTCGGCCATCCGGTCGAGCACCGCGTGCACCCCCGGCACCACGTCGACGCCGTCCACCAGGATGCGGCGGTCCCGCGGGGCGCGCAGGGCCACGTGGAGCACCGCGCGGCCCTCGGTGATGTTGATCTTGGCCCCCGAGAACATCGCGTCGATGCGCGCGCGCAACCCGGCCGCGTCGGCCAGGGCGAGCAGCAAGCCGAGCGTCTCCTCGGTCACCCGGTTCTTCGAGTAGTCGAGGTAGAGGCCGGCCGCCTCGAGGGTGAGCCGCTCTCCGCGGTTCTTGCCCTCCGCGAAGAACGTCCGCAGGTGGACGTCCCGGATCTGCTCGTAGTGTCGCCGCAGCGCGGACCACGCGTCCCGCTCACTGATCACGATGTCTCCTCCCCCCGTCGGGGAACAGGACCCCGCGGCTGTGTCGCGCGATCATCAGATCCTCCCGGGTCGCCACGATGCGCACCTGGGCGCCCCGGCCCGGCACGCTCGCCGGGCTGCCGTGCGCCGAGTTCCGCGCCGGGTCCAGGTGCACGCCCAGGTGACCGAGGCCGTCGCAGATCTCCGCGCGCACCGGCGCGGCCCGCTCCCCGATGCCGCCGGTGAACACCAGCGTGTCGAGGCCGCCCAGCGCGGCCGCGAAGGCGCCCACCTCCTTGCGCACCTGGTAGACGAACATCGCCACCGCCAGCGCCGCCGCCTCCTCCCGATCGCGCCGCTCCAGCAGCGTCTTCATGTCCGCGGTCGTCCCCGACACCCCGAGGAGCCCCGACTCCTTGTTGACCAGCCGGTCGAGGCCCGCCGCATCGTACCCCTTCTCCCGCATCAGGTAGACGAGCACGCCCGGATCGAGATCCCCGGTGCGCGTGCCCATCATGAACCCGCCGGTCGGGGTGAGCCCCATGCTGGTGTCCACCGCGCGCCCGTCGCGCACCGCGGCCATGCTCGCCCCATTGCCCAGGTGCGCGATGATGACCCGGCCGCGGCCGGCCGGGCCGAGGTGCTCCATCACGTACTCGTACGAGAGCCCGTGGAAGCCGAAGCGCCGGAGCCCGGTCGGGTCGACGAGCGAGCGCGGCAGAGGCACCCGCCACGCGATCTCGGGCAGGTCGTGATGGAACGCGGTGTCGAAGCAGACCGCCTGCGGCAGCGCGGGGAAGCGCGCGGCCACCGCCTCCACGCCGGCGATGCCGCTCGGCAGGTGGAGCGGCGCCAGCGGGACGAGGGCGCGCAGGTCGCCGAGCAAGGCCGCAGTCACCCGCTCCGGCGCCACGTGCCGCGCCCCGCCGTGGACGAGCCGGTGGCCCACCCCGGCCGGCTCGGGGAGCGTGTGCTCGCCCAGCAGCGCGAAGACCGCGGCGACCGCCGCGCCGTGATCGGTCCACTGCCCGGCG
>DASZJM010000369.1:0-1786 GCA_035948165.1 Candidatus Methylomirabilota bacterium | reverse complement strand
GCCCTGGTAGACGCAGCCGAGATCGAGACGCACCAGGTCGCCCGCCTTGAGCGCGGTCTCGGAGGCGTACACGTCGGCCAGCGCGGCCCGGTGGGGGCCGATGGTCACCACCGTGAAGAAGGTCTGCGCCCCGCGGCGGATTACCTCCTGCTCGAAGGCGCTCGCCGCCTCCCGCTCGGTGACGCCCGTCTTCAGCATGCCGAAGATCGCCGCGATACCGTCCTCCGCGATCCGCGCCGCCTTCTCCAGGCAGCCGACCTCACGCGAACTCTTAACCATTCTGGAAGTTCGGAAGTGGGCGTACGCCTGGGAAATGGTGGCGCCCGGGAACTGCTCGCCGAGGCGCTGCCAGGTGGCCGGGAACACGCCGGCCTCGTCCACCGCGAGGCGCCCGGCCGCGACCCCGAAGCCGTCCAGGATCTCGCGCAAGGCCTCCCCGGGCCCCGCGGCGGGACGGCTCGTGATCTCGCGCACCCGCGTGGCGATCGGGCCCGGCTCGTCGGTGTAGTTGAAGAAGAAGTTGCCGTAGCAGGCGATGCGGTCGACCTGGATCCCGTCGGCCGACACGCCGGTCGAGTCGATGAACGGGATGACGAGCCCCACTCCCTGGCGCGTGAACACCCCGTAGAGCTCGAGGCCGCGGAAGAGCGCGTGGGCGATCGAGCGGAAGCCGGTGACGTACTGCAGATTCTCGGGCGTGGTCGCCACGAGGGCGTCGAGCCCCTCGGCGTCCAGCACCTTCGTGAGCCGCGCCTTCACGTGCTGATCCATGACGGTCTCCTCGGACGCCTGAGCCTAGCGGAAATTGGGAAGGACTTCCTGGCCGAACAGCTCGATCGCCTCCTGCATCTCGGTCACGGTGTTGGCCACGAACAGCATGCCCGCAAAGGTGGTGACGCCCACCCGCTGGTAGGTCCGGATGCGCTCCGAGATCTCGGCCGGGCTGCCGATCAAATTGCGCGAGTCGAAGCCCCCGGTTTGCTCTCGGAGCGTCGACTTCTTGAGCGACTCCAGGTGCTGGAAGAGCTGCGAGCCGCGGAAGCGGCTCACCGCCTCGTCGTGGGTGCGCCCGATCGACACCGCGAACTGGGGCGCGATGTCGATCGCCGACCCGTCGCGGCCCGCCGCCGCGGCGGCGCGGTGGATGTCGTCGATCCCCCGTGTGATCTCCTCCGGCGAGAGCACCGCGGGCATCCAGCCCTGCGCCCACTGCCCGGCCCGCCGGCGCACCTCGGGGTGGTTTCCGCCCGCGTAGATCGGCATCGGGCTCTGCACGGGCTTCGGGAAGCACTCCACCTCCTCGAAGTGGACCGCCTGCCCGCGGAACGTGGCGCGCCGCTCGGTGAAGAGCAGCCGCAGCGCCTGCATGCCCTCGTCCACGATGGTGCCCCGGCGCACCCCCCGCGCGTCCGGGAAGAGGGCCTCGTACTCCTCGCGATACGCGCCGGTGCCGACGCCCAGGATCACCCGCCCGCCCGACAGCTGGTCGAGCGTGGCCACCTGCTTGGCCAGCACCGGCATGTTGCGCATCGGCAGCACGATGATGCCGGTGGCGAACTTCAAGCGCGTCGTCCGCGAGGCGCAGTAGGCGAACGTCATGAGCGGCTCGAAGAAGTTCGGGGGGTCCGGGAACTCCTTCTGCACGTAGCGCTGGGTCGTCATGTGGTCGTTGCCCCACACCGAGTCGAACCCCAGCCGCTCGCACAGGAGCGCGGTGGGCAGGATGTCGGACGGCTTCGCGAAGGGAACCGGGTACATCATCCCCTCGATGCACGTCGGGATGTGG
>DASZJM010000368.1:0-22642 GCA_035948165.1 Candidatus Methylomirabilota bacterium | reverse complement strand
CCCGCCCGCCCGGGCGCGCCGCACGAGCTGACGTTCGCGGTGCGCGACACCGGCATCGGCATCCCGGCCGACCGCCTCGGCCGCCTGTTCCAGTCCTTCAGCCAGGTCGACGCCTCGACCACGCGCCGGTACGGCGGCACCGGGCTCGGCCTCGCGATCAGCCAGCGGCTCACCGAGCTGATGGGTGGCCGGATCGAGGTCACCAGCGAGCTCGGAGTGGGCAGCGAGTTCCGCTTCACGATCCGGGCGCACCCGGCCGAGGTGCCGGTGCTGGTCCATCGCGACCTGAGCGGGGTGCAGCCCACCCTCCGCGGCAAGCGCGTGCTCGTGGTCGACGACAACGCCACCAACCGGCGCATCGTCACCGTCCACCTCGACACCTGGGGCATGCCCGCGCGGGCCACCGAGTCGCCCCTCGAAGCACTCGAGTGGCTGCGGGCCGGCGAGCGCTTCGACGTGGCCATCCTCGACATGCACATGCCCGAGATGGACGGGGTCGCCCTCGCCCACGCCGTCCGTCCCCTCCCCGCGGGCGCGAGCCTCCCGCTCATCCTCTTCACCTCGCTCGGGCGGCGCGAGGCGCGGGCGGAGGACGAGGGTTTCGCCGCCTACCTCCACAAGCCGATCAAGCCGTCGCAGCTCTTCGACGCGCTGGTCTCGGTGCTCGCCGACCAGCCGATCCACGTGGCCGCGCGCGGCGCGACCGGCCGGGAGCTCGACCCGGACCTGGCCGCGCGCCACCCGCTCCGCATCCTGCTCGCGGAGGACAACGTGGTGAACCAGAAGGTGGCGCTGCGCCTGCTGGCCCAGATGGGCTACCGGGCCGACGTGGCCGCCAACGGGCTCGAGGCGATCGAGGCGGTGGCGCGCCAGACCTACGACGTGGTGCTGATGGACGTGCAGATGCCTGAGCTGGACGGCTTCGAGGCCTCCCGCGAGATCAACCGGCGGTGGCCGGGCGGGCAGCGACCGCGCATCGTCGCCATGACCGCCAACGCCATGCAGGGCGACCGGGAGCTCTGCGTCGCGGCCGGGATGGACGACTACGTGGCCAAGCCGATCCGGGTCGAGGAGCTGGTCGGCGCGCTCGGGCGGGTGCCGTCGCATCGCGCCGCCGCCACGCCGACCGCCGCCGCGGCGGGGAGGGAGGGCGCCGCACCGCCCACGACGGGGGCCGGAGGCGAGATCGACCGCGCGGCGCTCGATCGCCTGGTTGCGACCACCGGCGGCCCGTTCGTGGCCGAGCTGATCGTCACCTTCGGCGAGGACGCCCGCGAGCTGCTGGCCGCCCTCCGGGGGACGCTCGCGGCCCAGGACGTGGACGGCTTCCGCCGCGCGGCCCACTCGCTCAAGTCCACCGCCGAGAGCCTGGGCGCCACCGCGCTGGGCGCCCTGGCCCGTGAGCTCGAGGCCCAGGCCCGAGCCGGAAGCCTGGAGGGCACCGCCGAGCGACTCGACCGCCTCGATCAGCACTACGCGCGCGCGGCCGGCGCGCTGGGAGACCTGCGACGTGACCTCTCCGCCTAGCGCGCCGGTCGGCGACCTGCTGGTCGTCGACGACAACCGGGTGAATCGCCTGCTCCTCGGCCGCGCGCTGGAGCAGCTCGGCCACACCGTGACGTTCGCCGAGCACGGACGGGACGCCCTCGCCGCCCTCGGCCGGCGCCGGGTGGATCTCGTCCTGCTCGACATCGAGATGCCGGAGATGGACGGCTACCAGGTGCTCGCCGCGCTGGCCGCCGACCCGCGGCTGCGGGACATCCCGGTGGTGATGATGTCCTCGGTGGAGGAGGTCGACAGCGTGGCCCGCTGCATCGAGATGGGCGCGGAGGACTACCTCTTCAAGCCGGTGAACCCGGTGCTGCTGCGGGCCCGGGTCGCGGCCAGCCTCGAGAAGAAGCGGCTGCGCGACATGCAGCGCGAGCTCTTCCGGCGGTTCGCCACCGCGGAGGTCGCGGACGAGGTCCTCACCGCGGGCGGGCTCGACGGCAAGTACAAGGAGATCGAGGCGAGCGTGATGTTCTCGGACATCCGGTCTTACACCTCGATCACCGAATCCCTCGCCCCCGCCGAGGTCATCGAGCTGCTGAACAGCTACTACACCCTGACCTTCGACGCGATCTCCGGCCACGGGGGCATCGTCAACCAGATGCTGGGCGACGGGCTGATGGCGATCTTCGGGGCGCCCCTGCCGCTCCCCGATCACCGCGAGCGCGCGGTGCGCGCGGCGCTCGAGATGCTCGAGATGATGGACGCGTTCAACCAGGAGCGGGCGCGGCGCGGCGCGATGCAGGTCCGCGTCGGCGTCGGCATCGCCTCCGGTCTCTTGGTGGCCGGCTTCACCGGCACCCAGCGGCGCATGACCTACACCGGAGTCGGGGACGTGGTGAACCTCGCCGCGCACCTCGAGGCCCACACCAAGGTGGTGGGCCAGCCGATCCTGATCGACGAGAACACCCGCGGGGGGCTCGGCGACGACGTCCGGGTCGAGACGCACGGTCCCACCCAGCTCAAGACCCGCAGCCAGCCGGTGGCGGTCTACTCGGTGCCGGCGGACCAGCGCCCGGTCAGATGATGCGGCAGACCTCGTCGAAGGACAGGCGGGGAGGACGCGCCGGCAGCTTGCTCGCGTCGCCGTAGCCCACGCTGCACAGGAAGTTCGACTTCACCCGCCCGTCCGGGAAGAACTCCGCGTCCACCTTGGCGTTGTCGAAGCCGGACATGGCCCCGCAGTCGAGCCCGACCGCGCGGGCGGCGAGCATGAAGTAGGCGCCCTGCAGGCTGCCGTTGCGGAAGGCGCTGGTCGCGATGAAGTCCGGCTTGCCCACGAAGAGCGCGCGCATGTCCGCGGTGGGGAAGAGGCGCGGCAGCTCCTCGTAGAAGTCCATCGCGTGCCCGATGATCGCGGTGACCGGCGCCTGCATGGTCTTGTCCACGTTGCCGGGGCTGAGCGCCGGCCGGAGCCGCTCCTTGGCCTCGGGCGATTTCACGAAGAGCACCCGCATCGGGCTGCAGTTGGCGCTGGTGGGCCCGAACGCGGCGATCTCGTACGCCTGGCGGAGCAGCGTGTCCGGCACCGGCCGGGCGAGCCAGGCGCGATGGGTGCGGGCCTTGCGGAAGATCAGGTCGAGACCGTCGTCGCTGAGCATGCCGGGAGTATCGCGGGGCGGCCCGGACGCGTCAAGCGGGCCCTTGACGGCCGCGACATCCGACCTGTAGTGTGGTGCCCGTTTTCTCATCAGTCCCACCGTCGCGTGACCTGGAAGGAGGCCGCCCCATGGCTCGGAAGCCCGTCGACATGACGACCAAGTATCTCCTCACCGAGAAGGAGCTCCCGACCCGCTGGTACAACATCCAGGCCGACTTCAAGACGCCGCTGCCGCCGCCGCTCCACCCGGGCACCGGCCAGCCGATCGGGCCCCAGGACCTGGCCCCGCTCTTCCCCATGGAGCTGATCAAGCAGGAGGTGAGCCAGGAGCGGTGGATCGAGATCCCGGAGCCGGTGCGCGACATCCTCCGCCTGTGGCGGCCGACTCCGCTCTATCGCGCGCGCCGGCTCGAGAAGGCGCTCGATACGCCCGCGCACATCTACTACAAGTACGAGGGCGCGAGCCCGGCGGGCAGCCACAAGCTCAACACCGCGGCGGCCCAGGCCTACTACAACAAGGCGGAGAAGGTGGCACGGCTCTCCACCGAGACCGGGGCCGGCCAGTGGGGCTCCGCGCTCTCGCAGGCGTGCGCGTTCTTCGGGCTGCAGCTGAAGGTCTACATGGTGAAGGTCTCCTACCAGCAGAAGCCCTACCGCCGCATCCTCATGGAGACCTTCGGGGCCCAGGTGGTGGCGAGCCCGAGCCCGGACACCCAGTCGGGCAAGAAGGTGCTCGAGCAGGATCCGGAGTCGCCGGGCAGCCTCGGCATCGCGATCAGCGAGGCGGTGGAGGACGCGGCGACCCGCGACGACACCAAGTACTCGCTCGGCAGCGTGCTCAACCACGTGCTCATGCACCAGACCGTTATCGGCCTCGAGACCAAGAAGCAGCTCGAGAAGGCCGACGACGAGGCCGACGTGCTGGTGGGCTGCGTGGGCGGCGGGTCGAACTTCGCGGGCTTCGCGTTTCCGTTCGCGGGGGAAAAGCTCACCGGCAAGGACAAGAAGCGGCGCATCGTCGCGGTCGAGCCGAGCGCGTGCCCGAGCCTCACCAAGGGCAAGTACGCCTACGATTTCGGCGACACCGTCGGGCTGACCCCGCTCGTGAAGATGCACACCCTCGGCCACACCTTCATGCCCGCTCCGGTGCACGCGGGGGGGCTGCGCTATCACGGGATGGCCCCGCTCATCTGCAAGCTCTTCGACGAGGGCGTGATCGAGGCCCGCGCGGTGCCCCAGATCGCCACCTTCGAGGCGGCGGTGCGCTTCGCGCGCGCCGAGGGCATCGTGCCCGCCCCCGAGGCGGCCCACGCGGTGCGCGGCGCCATCGACGAGGCGCTCATGGCCAAGAAGGAAGGCAAGCGGAAGACCATCGTGTTCAACCTCTCCGGCCACGGCTTCCTCGATCTCTCCGCCTACGAGGCGTATCTCGCCGGCAAGCTCCAGGACTACGAGTACCCCGCCGCGAAGGTGGCGGAGGCGCTCCAGCACCTGCCGAAGGTGAAGGGCTAGGCGCCGTGCTCGGACGGCGGCGCTTCCTCGCGCTGGCCGGCGCCGGCGCGGCGGCGGGCCTGGCCGGCGCGCCGGCGGTCCTGCGCGCGCAGAACAAGGGCAAGGTGCGCCTGGCCTATCTCCAGCTCGGCTGGGCCGCCACCGAGATCATCCACAAAGAGGACCTGCTCGGCCGCCACGGCTGGAGTGCGGAGTACTCGATCGTGGCCGGCGCGCCGGGCCCGCTGCTGAGCCAGCTCGCGGCCAAGAACGTCGACGCCATCGACATGAGCTTCGCGCTCGCGGCCAAGGCCTTCGAGGAGGGCGTGCCGCTCAAGGTGACCGGGGTGGCCACCGCGGTGCTGGGGGCCATCGTGGCCCGCAAGGACGCGGGGCTCACCAAGGTGGAGGACCTGAAGGGTCGCAAGATCGCGGCGGTGGTCGGCACCTCCACCTTCTTCGACATCCGGGCGCTCACCTTGAAGGGCTACGGCCTGGATCTACAAAAGGACACCCAGCTCGTCACCGCCACCGCCCCGCCGGACATGGTCACCATGCTGGGCAAGAAGGACGTGGACGCCATCGTGGCGTGGCAGCCCATCACCGACCAGGTGGTGTTCCGCGGCGAGGGCGTCTACCTGGCCAAGCAGATCGATCTCTGGCGGAAGGCGACCGGACGGGCCACCGGCTTTCCAGTGCACGTCTGCTACCTGGCGAGCCTCGAGTTCATCCAGAAGAACCCGTCGTTCCCAGCGGACCTGAACGCGGCGCAGAAGGACGCGGTGGATCTCTGGTACGGCAAGCCGGAGCGGGCCATCGACATCGTCACCGAAACCACCAAGCTGCCTAAGGACGTGATCGCGGTCGCCTACAAGGAGACGGTGCGCATGCTCTCGGGCCTGCCCGAGGAGCAGATCGAGACCCTGATCCTGCAGCTCAAGCTGAACAAGGAGTTCGGCTTCCTCAAGTCGGACCTCTGGGACAACCCCGACCGCATCCGTCGCGAGTTCTTCCATCGGGCGTGAGCCGCTACCGCGACTGGGCCGGCCGCCTGCACCTGCCGACCCTCGCCGCTCTCGTCGTGGTCCTGGCCGGCTGGACGCTCCTCGCCCGCCGCTACGGGGCCTTCGTGCTCCCCTCCCCGTGGTCCATCGTGACCGGCTTCGTCGAGATCGTGCGGAGCGGCGAGATCTGGGGGCACGCGGGCGCCTCGCTCGGCCGCATCGCGGCCGGCTTTGGGAGCGCGGTCGCGGTCTCGCTCCTCATGGGCCTGGGCGCGTTCGTGTCGCGCACCGCGCGCGACATCGTGGAGGACGTGCTCGCCATCCTCAACTCCACCTCGGTCTTCGTGTGGATCGTCGTCTCGCTCGTCTGGTTCGGGCTCAGCAACTGGGCTCCGATCTTCACCACCTTCATGATCACCCTACCGGTGGTGGCCTCGACCCTGGTGGAAGGGGTGGCTTCGGTCGACCGCCGGCTCCTCGAGATGGGCGACGTCTACCGCCTCAGCGGTCCGCAGAAGTTCACCGCGATCGTGATCCCGTCGACCCTGCCCTACCTGGTGGCGGGCATGAAGGTGGGCTTCGGCCTGGCCCTCAAGGTCTCGGTGGTCGCGGAGATCTTCGGGGTGACCTCGGGGATCGGCTACGCGATGAACTACAGTCGCGAGATCCTGGCCACTCGCATGGTCTTCGTCTGGGCCCTGGTGATGATCCTCATCATGGTCGCCACCGACAAGCTGCTGTTCGATCCGGTCAACCGGCGGCTCACCCGATGGCGCTGAAGCTCGAGGTGCGCGGGATCGGGAAGGACTTCCTCATCCCGGTCATCGACTCGGTGTCGTTCCGGGCGGAGGCGGGCGAGTTCGTCTGCCTGCTCGGACCGAACGGCTGCGGAAAAACCACCCTTCTCCGAATAGTCGGCGGCATCGAGCCGGCGAGCCGGGGGGCGGTGCTGCTCGACGGCCTGCCGGTGCAGGCCGACCGGCGCCACCAGCGGCACGTGGGCGTCGTGTTCCAGGAGGACCGCCTCCTGCCCTGGCTCAGCCTGCGCGACAACGTGACCCTGGTGCTCCGGCCGCTCGGCCTCGATGGGGCCGAGCGGGAGGCGCGCGCGGCCCGCTACCTGAAGCTCGCCGGGCTCCAGGGGTTCGAGGACTACTACCCGGGCCGCGTCAGCGGAGGCATGCGTCAGCGGGCCGCCATCGCCCGCGCGCTGGCCATCGAGCCCGACGTGCTCCTGATGGACGAGCCGTTCGGGGCCCTCGACGCCCAGAACCGGCGCATCATGCAGCAGGAAGTCCGTCGCATCTGGGCCGAGACCGGCCGCACCATCCTCTTCGTCACCCACTCCATCGAGGAGGCGGTCGCGATCGGCACCACCCTCATCATGCTGTCGGCGCGGCCCGCGCGCATCCGCGAGCTGATCCGGAACGACGGCAGCCACGAGCGGGGCAAGCTGATCGACGACCTCAACGCCATGATCATGGAGGAAGTGCAGCGCCAACAAGGAGACGCGTCATGATCAAGCCCTACACCGCGGTCGGGCTCATCCCCACCGTCCGGGGTATCCGCCGGCGCAAGGACATCCAGATCAACCTCGAGCACCTCACCCACCTGGTGAAGGCGGCCTCGTGGCTCTCGAGCCTCGACCTGCCGGTCCGCCTCATCGCCTTCCCGGAAGGCGCGCTCCAGGCCTTCAACGACGAGGTGCTCGATCTCGACCACGTGACCTTCGCGCGGGAGTGCGCGATCGACATCCCCGGCGAGGAGACCGAGGCGCTCGGCAAGATCGCCAAGGAGTACAACGCCTTCGTGATGGCCCAGGCCAAGGCCCGCCACCCGGACCTGAAGGACCGCTACTTCAACGTGGGCTTCATCATCAACCCGCGCGGCCGGGTCATCCTGCAGCACTACAAAGTCTCGCCCCTCTTCCCGGTCGAGCACTCGGTCTGTCCCCACGATGTCTACGACTGGTGGGTGGAGAAGTACGGGCGGAACCTGCAGGCCTTCTGGCCGGTGGTCGACACCGAGATCGGCCGGCTCGGCATCATGATGGCCAACGAGGGCTCCTACCCGGAGAACGCGCGGGCCCTCGCCCTCAACGGGGCCGAGGTGGTCTACCGCGCTTCCTACCCGCACCCGGCCACTGGCAACGAGATCTTCGAGATCCAGAGCCGCGCCCGCGCACTCGACAACAACATGTACCTGGTCGCTCCGAACATGGGGACCTACTATCTCTTCCCCGAGGAGTCCACCCCCATCGACACCTTCGGGGGTCGCTCGTTCGTCATCGACTACAAGGGGCGCATCGTGGGGCGCCAGGACTACGGGGCGGGGTCCACCTACGTGGGCGGGGTCATCGACATCGAGGCCCTCCGGGACCACCGGGCCCGGGCCCAGTGGGACAACTGGATGAAGGACCTCCGGACCGAGCTCTACGGTATGCTCTACGAGAAGCCCATCTATCCCAAGAACCTCTATCTCAAGCGCGCCCCGATGAAGCACAAGGAGTACCGCGAGAAGGTCATCAAGCGCCAGATCCGCCTCATGCACGATCGCGGCATCTGGGCGCGCCCGGGACGGTGAGCGACATGTCCAACACGAGTCCGACCGCCCTGCTGCTCAACGTGGGCCACGCCATGGACCACCTCTTCCTGCTCATCTTCGCCACCGCGGTGTCCGCGATCGCGGCGGAGTGGGGCATGGTGTGGCAGGACCTGATGCCCTACACGGTCGGCGCCTTCGTGCTCTTCGGGCTCGGCTCGCTGCCCGCCGGGCGGCTGGGCGACCTGTGGGGCCGCCGGGCCATGATGGTGATCTTCTTCCTGGGGCTGGGCGCGGCCGGCCTGCTGGTGGCGGCGGCCCAGCGCCCGTGGCAGCTCGCGAGCGCGCTGACCGTGCTGGGCGCCTTCCCGGCGATCTACCACCCGGTGGGCATCCCGATGATCGTGCAGAACTCGACCCGGCCCGGCTTCACCATCGGCCTGAACGGCCTGGCCGGCAACCTGGGGATCGCGGTGGCCGCGGTCCTCACCGGCTTCCTGGTGCAGCGGGTGGGCTGGCGCATGGCCTTCGCGGTGCCGGCCCTGCTCGCGATCGGGTGCGGGATCCTCTTCGCCCTGGTGGTGCCCCGGGAGGAGACGGCGCCCGCGCGACGGCCCAAGAAGTCGGTCGACCTGCCCGCCTCGATCATGATGCGGATCTTCTTCGTGATGACCCTGGCCGCGGTCTCGGGCAGCATGATCTTCAACTTCACCACCAACGGCAACAGCCAGCTCCTGGCCGAGCGGCTCCGGGGCCTCGTGGACGACCCGGCCAAGCTCGGCCTCCTCCTGGCCGTGGTCTACACGATCGCCTCGTTCGCTCAGATCGTGGTGGGCCGCCTCATCGATCGCTACCCGCTCAAGGCGGTCTACCTGCCGATCGTGGCGGCCCAGGTGCCGCTCTTCCTGCTCGCGGCCAACGCCCAGGGCTGGGCCTTCTACGCGATCGTGCTGGTGTTCATGGTGTTCGTCTTCGGGGCGATCCCGTTCATCGACGCGATGATCGTGCAGTACGTCGACGACCGCATGCGCTCGCGGGTGGCCGGCATGCGCCTGGCCGTCTCCTTCGGGGTCAGCGCCCTCGCGGTGTACGTGCTCGGCCCGACCGTGAAGGCGGCCGGCTTCACCACCCTGCTGGTGGTCATGGCCGCCATCTCCGCGTCGACCACGCTCTTCGTCTCGCTGCTGCCCGGCCGCGTCCACGCTCCCGCCGCGGCGGCCTCCGCGCCGGCGCCGGCGCGCTGACGGGCGCGCGGGACCGCGCCATGCCCGACCCGGCCTTCCGCCCGGAGGAGCACCGGCTCGCCGCCCCGCGCTGGTTCGACGATCTCGTGGTGGGCGAGCGGTTCCCGATCCCCTCGCGCACCATGACCGAGGCGCTCTTCGCCGCGTTCCAGCTCGCCTCCGCGGACAACCACCCGATCCACTACGATCGCGAGTACTGCCGGGCCCACGGCCACCGCGACCTCCTGGCCCACGGCCTCCTCGTCACCGCCCAGGCCGCGGCGGGCGCCGGCATCTTCCCGCACGCGATCAGCGACTCGCTGGTGGCCTTCCTCGACCAATCGTCGCGCTTCCTCAAGCCGGTCTACGTGGGCGACACGCTCTACCCGCTGCTCACCATCACCCGGCTCGAGCCCGGGCGCACCACCGGTGTGGTCGCCATGCGGGCCACCGTGCACAACCAGGCGGGCGAGCTGGTGATGGAGGGCGAGCACCGCTATCTCCTCCGACGGAAGCCGCCGGCCTGAGCCGGCTCCGCACCCCCCTCGAGAAACGGAGCACCGACCGTGGCCGTCCGCCCGGACACCCGCCGCTGGCTGATCGTCGCCGCCCTCTTCGTGGTCACCTACGGCGTCTCGGTGCCGCTGGCCGCGTACGGCGTCTTCCTGCCGGTGCTCGCCGAGCACTTCGGGTGGACCCGCGGCGCGGTCTCGGCCGCGCTCTCCCTGAACCTCCTGGTGGGCGGGATCGCGGGCTTCGCGGTCGGCGCGCTGGCCGACCGGCACGGCCCGCGCCTGCTGCTGGCCGCCACGATGGCGCTGGCCGGCACCGGCTTCGCGCTGGTGGCCTCGGTGAGCGCGCTCTGGCAGCTCTACGTGCTGGTGGGCCTCGTGGCGGGCGTGGGCACCTCGAGCTTCTACGTGCTCGGCACCGCGACGGTGACCCACTGGTTCGACGACCGGCGCGGCCTCGCGCTGGCCCTGGTGCTCATCGGCTTCAACCTCGGGTACATCACCGGCGGCCCCGCCGCCGCGTGGCTCATCACCCGGCTCGGCTGGCGCGTCGCCTACTACGTGCTCGGCAGCGGCTGCGGCGTCGTCACCACCGTCGCGGCCCTCGGAGTGCGCCTGCCCCGTCACGCCGAGCGCGCCGCGCTGCTCCGCCGGCCGCCGGCCGGCGCGCCCGGCACCGACCGGGACAGGGCGCGCGGCATCACGCTCCGCGAGTCGCTGACCGATCCGCGCCAGTGGGCGCTCAATCTTTCGTGGCTCCTCATCGGCGGGATCGCGATCATGCTCTCGGTCCACGCGGTGCCCTTCGCCCGTGACCAGGGCGTGAGCCTCACCGGCGCGTCGCTATCGCTCACCGCCTACGGGATCGGCTCCGCGATCGGACGACTGCTGGGGGGCACCTTGTCGGATCGCCTGGGCGCGCGCCGCACGATCGCGGCCGCTTTCGTGCTGCAGATCGTGTCCCTCGTCACCCTGCTGTTGGTCCCCTCGCGCGCGGCGCTGCTCCTCTCCCTGATCGCCTTCGGCGCCGGGTTCGCGGCCAGCGACACCGTGATCGCCCAGGTGGTCCCGCAGGTCTTCGGCATGCGGGCGCTCGGCGCCATCATGGGCATCCTGACTCTCGGCTGGCGGTGCGGCGCCGCGATCGGTCCGGCCCTGGCCGGCTTCCTCTACGACCTCACCGGCTCCTACCGGATCCCCTTCGGGCTGGCCCCGCTGGGCGTGCTGCTGAGCTGGGCGCTCTTCCTGCTCGCTACCACGCCCGGCGGGCACGTGCGGCCGCGGGAGGCCGCGACCTGAGCCCTAACGACGCGGCGGCAGGCTGCTCAAAAAGGTCCAGATGCGAGGCGACGCCAGAAGTCCGCACGCGAGGCGTACTCCCGTACGTTGAGCGTGCGGACGAGGGCGTCAACGAAGCAGATCTAGCGCATGTTGCCGGTGTGGCCGAGCGAGTAGCGGCCCGGCTGCGGCCACACCGTGAGCCCGTGCGGCTCCTTGCCGACCGGGATGCTGCGCACCTCGCCGCTCGTGGTGTCGATCGCGTAGACCACGTTGTCGAAGCGGCCGGAGAGCCACAGGGTCTTGCCGTCCACGCTCACGTTGCCCATGTCGGGGCTGCCCCCGCCCGGGATGGGCCAGGTGGCGACGATCTGCCGGCTCGCGAAGTCGATGACCGACACGCTGCCCTTGCCGCGCGGCGGGCCGAACACGTGCATGGTGCCGCGGTTGGCCACGTAGAGCCGGCTGCCGTCGCGGCTCGGGTAGAGGCCGTGGGTGCCGATGCCGGTCTTGAGGAAGCCGATCTCGGTGAAGGTGGCGCCGTCGATCACGAACACGCCGCCCGCCTTCATGTCGGCCACGTAAAAGATCTTGCCGTCGGGGGAGACGCGGATGTCCTGCGGCATGCCCCCGCGGGAGAGCTTGAGGTAGCCCAGCACCTTGCGCCCGACCACGTCGACGCGGGCGAGCCCGCCCTGGAACTCGCAGGTGAAGATCGCGATCCGGCCGTCGATGGAGAAGTCGGCGTGGTTGATGCCCCGGCAACTGGGCACCGCGATCGAGCCCTGCAGCGCCATCGTCTGCGGATCGCGCAGGTCGAGCCGCTTGAGCGCCTCCGCCACCACGATCGCGGAGCGCCCGTCCGGCGTGAAGTACATGTTGTAGGGGTCGTCGACCGCGATCGGCTGGCCTGGCTTGCCGGTGGTGGGATCGATCGGGGTCAGGGTCCCGTCGGTCCGGCCCTCCGCGTTGTTGGTGACCCACAGGGTCTTGAGGTCCCACGCGGGCACCACGTGCTGCGGGTTCACCCCCACCGGGAACTTGTCGACGACCTTCATGGTGGCGGGATCGATCACCCACACGTCGTTGCCCTGCCGGTTCGGCACGTAGATCCGCGAGAGGGCCCCGCTCACCGCGGGGCTCAGGGTGCGCGTCTCGCGGTAGAGGTTCGACGGGTCCGCCACCGGCGGCATGCCCGGGATCGTCTCCACCGGGGCGCTCTGGGCCGCGGCCACCCCGCTCCAGAGCCCCAGCGCGAGGGCGAGTGCGCTCAAGCGTCGTTCAGTTCTCATGCCGATCCTCTCCTTCAGCGCGTCGAGATGGATTTGCGGATGGCGTCCACCGTCCGCGTCACGATCAGGTCGACTCCCGCCCGTCCCAGCTCCGCGGTGGCCCGGCTCGGGTCGCCGTCGACCCCGTCGCCCGCCGTCGCGGGCCGGAGCCGATCGGCCCGGACCAGCGCCGGCGCGGTGGCCAGGGTCAGCGCGGTGTCGGTGAGCCCGGCGTGGCGCCCCAGCTCCGCGTCGCGGTAGCCGCGCGAGCGGTAGAGCTGCGCGACCTCGACCTCGCTGGCGCGGTAGTACTCCTCGATCGCGAGCACCCGCACCGGGGTGGCGGCCCACTCGCGGTTCAGCCGCGCGGCCACCGCCTTCTGGCCGGCCTGGGTCGAGCCGTGATCGCCCAAGAGCACGACGTGCCGGAAGCCGTGCGCCTTGAAGCTGCGCGCCGCCGACTCGACCACCTTCTCGTAGGCGTCCTCCGGCGTGGTGATGGTGCCCGCGAAGCGCATGTGACCCGAGGGCGGCGCGATCGCGCCCTCCGGCACGTAGGCGATCACCGGGGCCACCAGGGCGTCCCCGAGCGCGCGCGCGATGCGCTCGGAGAGGACCTTCACCCGCGCGTTGTGCTTGCCGAGCGCCATGTGGGGGCCGTTCTGCTCGGTGCCCCCCGAGGGCACGATGACGGTGGTCTTGCCCGCGCGGACCGCGTCGCGGACCTCGGTCCAGGTCAGCTCCTCCAGGAGCACGGTGTCGGGGACCTGGGCGCGCGCGGCCGGCGCGAGCATCGCGACCACCGCGCACCCCACGCTCAATCCGAGGCGGACGCGCATCAATCCGATCATAAGCCGTAACGATTAACCCTCCGAAATGTTTCCCGATCCGGCCCCTCGCCCCGCCGGGCCCCGCGCTTGACAGGTGGGGGCGCAGAGCCTAGTGTTCCCCCGTGGAAGTGAGGACCGAAGGGGTGCTCGGCTCGACGGTCGCCGCGCCGCACCGACTTCGATGGAGCCGCCAGGTCCGCCGCGTCACCCACAGCACCGTGGTCGTCGCGGGCGCGCTGTGCGTGGCCCTCATCGTGGCGGTGGCGGTCTTCGCCGGCTCCATCGCGCCCCAGGACCCCGACGAGCAGAACTTCGACCTCATCGAGGCGCGGCCCGGGCCGAAGGCCCTCTTCGGCACCGATCGCTTCGGCCGCGACGTGCTGAGCCGGGTGATCCACGGCTCGCGCATCTCGCTCTACGTGGCGGTCACCTCGATCACGGTGGCGATGGCCACCGGCGGCGTGCTCGGCCTCACCGCCGGCTACCTGGGCGGCGGCTGGGACAACGTGATCAACCGGGTGCTCGACGTCTTCTTCAGCATCCCGGGGCTCCTCCTCTCGGTGGGCATCGCGGCGATGCGCGGCCCCGGGGTCAACAGCGCGGTCATCGCCATCGCGATCGTCTACGTGCCGCTCTTCGCCCGCGTCATGCGCGGGCCGGTGCTGGTCGAGCGCGAGAAGGAGTACGTGGAGGCCATCCGCGCCCTCGGGGCCACCCGCTGGGTGGTCGCGCTGAAGCACGTGCTGCCCAACGTGGTCTCGCCGTTCGTGGTCCAGGGCACCGTCGCCCTGTCCCAGGCCATCCTGATCGAGGCCTCGCTCAGCTACCTCGGCCTCTCCGCCCAGCCGCCGACCCCGTCGTGGGGCAACATGCTGAACGAGGGCCGCACCTATCTCGAGACCGCGCCCTGGATCTCCGTCTTCCCCGGCATCGCGATCATGGTCACCGTCCTCGCCTTCAACCTGCTGGGTGACGGCCTGCGCGACGTCCTCGACCCCAGCAGCCACTGACCGCCGCTCACCCGCGACCCCTTCACAGGAGGAACGACCATGACGATCGATCCCGGCCACATCGACGGAAGCCGTCTCAGCCGCCGCCAGCTCCTCCAGGCGGGCGGCCTCGCCCTGAGCGCCCTCGCGGTCGGCCGCCCCGCCGCGGCCCAGAGTCCGCGGACCGGCGGCTCGCTCATCTCCGCGCAGGCCACCGAGGCCACCGGGCTCGATCCCCAGCTCGTCCCCGCGCTCTCGCGCAGCCGGCGCTCGCCGCTGACGTACAACCAGCTCGTGCGCTTCGACGAGCAGATGAACCCGACCCCCGAGCTGGCCGAGTCGTGGGAGGCGAGCAAGGACGGGCTCACCTGGACCTTCAAGCTGCGCCAGGGCGTGAAGTTCCACGACGGCCAGGAGATGACCTCCGCCGACGTGAAGTTCACCTTCGACCGCCTCTTCGAGAAGAGCCCGGGCAAGTCCGACTTCATCGCGGTGGACAAGGTGGAGCCGGCCGGCAAGTACGCGGTGAAGTTCATCACCAAGGAGCCGTTCGCGGGGATGCTCGCCGCCCTCGGCGGCTTCTGGGGCTTCATCATCAGCGAGGCGGGGGTGAAGGCCGCGGGGGGAGACCTCAACAAGACCGCGATGGGCACTGGCCCGTACATGTTCGTGGACTGGAAGGTGGAGCAGCAGCTCGTGCTGAAAAAGCACCCCGGCTACTTCAAGAAGGGGCTGCCCCATGTCGACGAGCTGGTGGTGCGCACCATCCCGGACGAGGCCAACATCGTGGCCGCGCTGCGCACCGGCCAGATCCACCACGCCTTCATCGAGGACAACAAGAACTACAACCTCCTCAAGGAGGAGAAGAGCCTCACCGGCTACCGCAGCTCGCGCCTGGGGTACGACTACCTCAACATGAGCGCCAACCGCGGCCCGCTGAAGGACGTGCGGGTGCGCCAGGCCATCAGCTGGGCGGTCGATCGTAGCCAGGTGCTGCGGGTGGCCGCGGCCGGCTTCGGGCGCCTCACCGCGCCGGCCACCGCGCCGATGAAGCAGTGGCAGCTCCCGGAAGAGGCGTGGATGAAGTACTACAAGCCCGACGTCGAGAAGGCCAAGAAGCTCATGGCCGAGGCCGGACAGAGCGCGGGCTTCACCGTGAAGTGCATGGTGATCCCCACCTTCCCCACCATGGTGGCGGGCGCGCCGGTCATCGCGGCCCAGCTCAAGCGCATCGGCATCACCATGGAGATCGAGCAAGTGGAGTACGCGATCTGGATCAAGCGCTGGCTCGCCCACGACTTCGACATGACGATGAACTCCACCCCCGGCTACGCCGATCCGGACACCGCGTTCTTCCGGGCGCTGCACTCAACCAAGGGCCAGAACTGGAACAGCTGGAGCGTCCCCGAACTCGACGCGCTACTCGAAGAGGGGCGCCGCACCATGGACCAGAAGAAGCGCAAGGAGATCTACGACCGGGTGCAGATCATGATCCTGGAGCAGGTGCCGCACCTCTGGCTCTTCTCCGCCGACACCATCGACTTCACCCAGGCGAACGTCAAAGGGTTCAAGCAGCACCCCACCGCCCTGCTCTACGGCCTCGAAGGCGCCTGGCTCGACAAAGCCTAGCTCTTGACCCGCTATCTGGCCGTCCGCCTCTACTCGATGGGCCTCACCCTGCTGGGGCTCACCGTGTTGATCTTCCTCATGCTCCGCCTCATCCCGGGCACGGTGGTCGAGCAGATGATCGGCGCCGACGCCGTCGCCAGCCCGGCCATGGTGGCCGAGCTCAAGCGCTTCTTCGGCCTCGACCAGCCCTGGTACGTGCAGTACGGACGCTGGCTCGGCCAGCTCGCCCACGGCGACCTCGGCACGTCGTGGCGGACCGGCAAGCCGGTGGTGGCCCTCATCCTGGAGCGGCTGCCGGTCACCCTCGAGCTGACGCTCTTCTCGGTGGCCTTCGCCCTCGTGCTGGGTATCGCGGCGGGCATCGTCTCCGCGGTGCGGCGCGACCGCGCGGTCGACAACGTCACCCGCGTGGGCACCCTGCTCGGCCTCTCGGTGCCGGTGTTCTGGCAGGGCACCATGCTGATCCTCTTCTTCTCCCTCTATCTGCGCTGGATGCCGCCGGTGGTGTGGGTCGACTTCAGCGCGGACTGGCGGCGCAACCTCACGATCATGGTCCTGCCCGCTCTCTGCCTCGGCACCGCGAGCGCGGCCAACGTGGCGCGCACCACCCGATCGTGCATGCTCGACGTGCTCGGCTCCGAGTACGTCCGCACCGCCGCGGCCAAGGGCCTCACCGGCCCGGCGGTGGTGCTCAAGCACGCGCTCCGCAACGCGCTGATCCCGGTGGTCACGGTGGCCGGGCTGCAGATCGGCATCCTGCTCGGGGGGACGGTGGTGGTCGAGGAGGTCTTCACCCTGCCCGGCATCGGCCGGCTCGTGCTCTGGTCGATCTACCAGCGCGACTACCCGCTCACCCAGTCCACCATCCTGTTCATCGCGGTGCTGTTCATGGCCATCAACCTGGCCGTCGACCTGCTCTACGGCTACCTCGATCCGCGAATCCGGTACAGCCGCTGACTCCCACGGAGGCGTTCATGCGCGCAGCGGTGCTCTTCGAGCAGGGCAAGCCCCAGCGGGTGGAGGACGTGGCGCTCGAGGCGCCGCGGACCGGCGAGGTCCTGGTCCGGATGGCGGCGAGCGGGGTCTGCCACAGCTGCCTGCACGCGGCGGACGGCTCGTGGAAGGGCGTCCCGCTGCCGATCGTGCTGGGCGACGAGGGGGCCGGCGTGGTGGAGGCCCTCGGCCCCGGCGTGACCGAGCTCGCGGTGGGCGATCACGTGGTCCTCTCCTGGGCGCCCACATGTGGCCGCTGTCATTATTGCGTCATCGGCCGCCCGAATCTCTGCGAGCGGCGCCAGCCCGGCCGGGGCGTCCTCCCCGATGGGACTACCCGAATGAGTCTTGGAGGGGCCCCCGTCTACCACTACGGCCACGTGGCCACCTACGCCTCGCGCACCGTGGTCCACGAGTCGTGCGCGATCCGCATCGATCCCGCGATGCCGCTCGACCGCGCCGCCCTCATCGGCTGCTCGGTGATGACCGGGGTCGGCGCGGTGCTGAACACCGCGGCGGTGCCCGCGGGCGCGAGCATGGTCGTCTTCGGGGTCGGCGGCGTCGGGCTCAACGTGGTCCAGGGCGGCGCGATGGTGGCCGCGCATCCGATCATCGCGGTCGACCTGCTGCCCGCCAAGCTCGAGCACGCCCGTGCGGTCGGCGCCACGCATCTCATCGATGCGTCCCGCCAGGAGCCGGCCGCCGCGATCCGGGGCATCACCGGGCGCGGCGCCGACTTCACCTTCGTGGCGGTGGGCGCCACCCGTCCCATCACCCAGGCGATCGACGCGCTCGCCCCCGGCGGCACCTGCGTGCTGATCGGGGTGCCCGAGACCGGGGCCACCGTGCCCCTGGACGCGCGCCCGCTAGTCACCGGCGAGCGGGTCGTGCGCGGCTCGAGCTACGGCAGCGCCCGCACCCGCGAGGACCTGCCCCGCCTCGTCTCACTCTACCAGGCGGGCAAGCTCCGCATCGACGAGCTCATCACCCACCGCTACGCGCTCGAGGACGCCAACGAGGCCTTCCGCGCGCTCGCGGCCGGCGAGCTCGGCCGCGGCATCATCGTGTTCTGATGGCCATGCGCGAGATCGTGTTCGCGCTGGAGTTCAAGGGCCGCGGCGGCCCGGTGGCCGGCTCGCCGAGCCGGCGGCAGGCGCGCACCACCGCGCCGAGCCAGGCCCTCCGCACCGTGCTCGCGGTGGGCGGGATCACCGGGTCGGTGGAGGCGCTGCCCGGCGAGTCCGCCGTCCTCGAGTCGACGGTGGAGCGCTTCCCGGACGGGACCTTCGTGGAGGACGGCACCATCACCTACGGCCGCGCCGGCTCGATCTCGTTCGACACCGTCGGCCGGGGACACGTCGGCCCTGCCGCGGGCGGCGTCGGGAGCCACGGCGTGGTGATGTGGCGGATCACCGGCGGCGACGGCCGCTTCGCGGGGGCGCAGGGGCTGATCACGTCCAACTTCACGGTGACCCCGGACGGCCTCGTCACCGACGACCACTTCACGCGGCTCTACCTGCCGGAGTAGCGCGGCTCAGCCCTTCACCGATCCCGCGGTGAGGCCCTGCACCATGTACTTCTGGAAGATCAGCACCAGGAGCACCGCGGGCAGCGCGCCCAGGAAGCCGGAGGCCGCGATCACCGAGTAGTCGATGTTGATCTGCCCGTTCATCCCCGCGATGACCGGCGGCAGCGTGGTGGTGCCCGGCTTGGTGTTGAGCACCTGCGCCACCACGAACTCGTTCCAGCACAGCATGAACGTGAAGGCCCCGCCCGCCACCAGGCCCGGCCCCGACACCGGCAGCACCACCCGGTAGTAGGCCTGCAGCCGGTTGCAGCCGTCGACCAGCGCGCTCTTGTCGAGATCGCCGGGCACCGTCTCGAAGTAGGCCTTCATGATCCACACCGTGAACGGCAGGGTGAAGGAGCAGTAGGCGATGACCAGGCCGGAGAGGGTGTTCTGCAGCCCCAGGGCCCGGAAGATCACGAAGAAGGCGGGGATCAGCACGATGGTCGGCAGCATGCGCGTGAACAGCAGCGCGAAGAGGGACACGGTCTTGAGCGGGAAGCGGAAGCGCGCGTAGGCGTAGCCGGCGGTGGTGCCCAGCACCAGGTTCACCGCGGTCACCACGCCCGCCACCACCAGGGTGTTCCACATCGAGGGCAGGATCTTGGCCGCCTGCCCCTCGGCGTGGAAGCGCATCAGGCCCATGATCATGCGGTAGTTGTCGAGGGTGATCTCCGGCGGGAGAAACGACAGGGGGCGCGCCATCAGGTGCTTCTGGTAGGAGACGCTCGTCACGAAGAGCCAGACGAAGGGGCCGATCAGCCAGAAACTCACGAGGGCGACGAGCCCGTAGAGGACGAGGCGGCTCCGCCCCGAGCGCGCCCAGTAGGCGCCGCCCCGGCGCTTCCGCGTGGTCATCACCCTAGGCCTCCGCCTCGAAGCCGGACAGGATCAGCCGGTGGTAGAGGAGGGTCATGAGCAGGCAGAGCCCGGTCAGGGTGTAGAGGATCGCGGTGCCGGGGCCGAACTTGAAGAACTTGAAGGTGGTCTGGAAGCCGAGCCACGAGATGGTGGTGGTGTCGTAGCCGGGGCCGCCCATGGTGAGGATGTAGATCAGGTCGAGCATCAGGAAGCCGTTCACGGTGCAGAGCACCAGCACCAGGAACAGGATCGGCCGCAGGGCGGGCAGCGTGACGTGGGCGAAGCGCTGCCAGTAGCCCGCCCCGTCCACCTCCGCGGCGGCGTACTGGTCCTCTCCGATCGACTGCATGCCGGCCAGGAACAGGAGCGTGGCGAAGGGGGCCTGGTTCCACATGTAGACGGAGACCAGCACGTTGAGCGAGCTCCACCCGGTCTTGAAGAACGCGACGTAGGAATCGATCAGGCCGGCCTGGTGGAGAAAGCCGTTCAGGGCGCCGAACTCGAAGTCGAGCAGGCCGATCCACAGGAGGCCGACCACGATCCGCGAGAGCGACCACGGGATCAGCAGGAGGCTCCGCATCAGCGGGCGGCCCGCGAAGCGCTCGTTGAGCACGAGGGCCATCCCCATGCCGGCCAGGGTCGCCTCCACCACGAACGCCCCCACGAAGTAGAGGGTGCGCCAGAGCGAGCTCCAGTAGAGCGGGTCGTCGAAGACCTGGAGGTAGTTCTTGAGGCCCACCCACCGGTAGAGGGGCAGGCGGATCCCGAAGGCCTCCAGCGCGGGGCCGGTGGTGCGCAGCAGGTTGACGTCGGTGAACGAGAGCCAGAGCGAGTAGGCGAGCGGGACCACCACCACCAGGCCGATCCCGATCACCACCGGCAGCACGAGCAGCCAGGCGAACCCCGCCTCGGAGAGACGGAGCCCGCCCGCGCCGCTCTTGCCCATGGAGCCCGGCGGGGCCGCGGGGCTACACCAGCGACTTCTGCAGCGCCACCAGCTCCTTGAGGCCCTTCGGCACCGTGGAGGCGCCGCGGATGATGTTGTGCGCCACCGCGATGGCCTTGGTGTCGTACTCGGAGAACCACGACTCCTTGAACGCGTTGATGGTGCGACCCTTCTTGTACTGCTCGCGCAGGAGCTTGAGGTCGATCCACTTGTCGTAGGACTGGATGATCTCGGGATGGTCGTACATCTCGGGGTACGGGTTGTCGAGGCCCGCGATGAGGCACCACTGCCGCTGCACGTACCAGTCCCCGTTGCCGTTGCCGCCGAGGAACTTGGCGAACTTCCACGCGTCCTCGAGGGCCTTGGTCTTGGCGTTCACGGTGTAGAACTCCGTGAACATGTGGGTCTGCCCGTTGCCGGGGTACATCGCCATCTTGGCCTTCTTGGGGGCGAGCTTGGAGTTCTCCGGCTCGCCCGCGATGGTGCGCAGGTAGTAGGAGTGGTTGGTGTGGTAGGCGTAGCGCCCGGTCCAGAAGAGCCGGTGGGTGTCGGTGGAGGAGGTCTTGGTGAGCACCTCCGGGTTCACGAGGCCGGCCGCGTACACCTTCTGCCAGCGCTCCATCGCCCGCGCCGCGCCCGGCTCCTGGTCCACGATGACCTGGTTCTTGGCGTCGAACACGTTGGCCCCCTCCGAGAAGCAGTCGCTCAGGAACTGGGGCATGGTGCCGGAGGCGCTGTTGTTCCAGTTCGGCAGGTACGGGGTGTCGCTCACCTTGTCCCGCTTGAGCTTCGTGCTGTGCTCGACCAGCTCGTCCCACGTCTTGGCGGGTGCCTTGATGCCGGCCTGCTGCAGCATCGGCTCGTTGTACATGAGGATGAACACGCTCGTGAAGTAGGGCAGGCCGATGATCTTGCTGCCGTCGCGGTTCTTCAGGCTGTCGAGGCTGGCCGGGGCGATCTTCTTCTTCAGCTCGTCCATGCCGGGCAGGTCGTCGAGCGGGCGGATGAGGCCGTTCTCGAACCAGTGCTCCCGGTTGGCCGAGTTGCAGTACATCACGTCGACCACCTCGCCCGCGAAGGCGCGCGTCTCCATGGTCGAGTGGTAGCTCGCCCACGGGATCGCCTCGTACTTCACCTGGCCGCCGTGCTTCTTGTTGTAGAACTCCACGTAGTCCTTCACGGTGTCGGGCTTGAAGACCCAGCCCGAGAAGTTGATCGGCTTGTCCGCGCGCGCCCGCCGCCGCGCGCCGTCGGCGAGCACCGCCCCCGCTCCCAGCAATCCCGCACTTCCGAGGAACTTGCGCCGGCTGATCCTGCTCACGGGTTTCTCCTCCTGTCTGTGGGGGTACGTCGGCGACGATGGGATCGGGCAGTGAACGCTGGCGGGATTCTGGGGCAGGGCCCGTCGGATTGTCAAGACGGGAGCCCGACGAGCTCGGTCACGTCGTGAGCCAGTCCACGACCTCGTAGCGGTCGGTGGTCACCGCGGCGCCGGTCGCGGTCGACGTCGCGGCCTGCCGCGCCGCGCGCGCCTGCTCGCTGGCCGCCATCGCCTCGCGGCTCTCCCAGAGCGTGACGATCATCCCCTTGCCCGCTTCCCGGTCGACGAGCCAGTAGACCGCGGTGAGCCCGGGATCCTGCCGGATGGCGGGCTTCACCTGCTCGCGGCCGCGCACGATCCATCGCTCCAGGTCGGCGGGTGATCCCTGCCAGGTGCCGATGCGGGCGAACATGGAGCGCCTCCGTCAGTCCAGCGGGTGGACGAAGAGCCCGCTGCGCAGCTTGGGCTCGAACCAGGTGCTCTTGGGCGGCATGACGTGCCCGCGGTCGGCCACCGCCATGAGCTGCTCGACGGTGGTCGGGTGCAGCGAGATGCCCAGCGCGGCCTCGCCCGCGTCGACCTGGGCCTCGAGGGCCCGCGGGCCCCGGATGCCCCCCACGAAGTCGATGCGCGGGTCGGTCCGCTGGTCGACGATGCCGAGCACCGGCCCGAGCACCCGCTCCTGCAGCAGCGACACGTCGAGCGCGCGGATGGGATCGCTCCGGTCGATCGAGCCGGCGGGCAGGTCGAGCCGCCACCAGCGGCCCGCGAGGTAGAAGCAGAACACGCCGGCCGCGGGCGGGACCGGGTCCGCGGTGGGCGCGAGCCGTCCGACCGCGGACAGGGCGGCGAGCAGGGCCTCCGCGTCGCGGCCGCCCAGGTCGCGGATCACGCGGTTGTACGGGAGGATGTGGAGCTGCGCGGCGGGCACCAGCACCGCGAGCAACCACTCGTGCGGGGCGTCGCGGCCCGGACCCGCGCCCTCCGCCCGCCGCCTCGCGGCCGCCCGCGCCGCCGCGGCCGAGCGGTGGTGGCCGT